>NZ_JBFRER010000130.1:0-20840 GCF_052114405.1 Streptomyces sp. M-16
GCGCAGCGGCGGACCGTTTCCCGGCGGACGGTCCGCAGGCGGCGCACCGTGTCGTGGCCGCGGCGGCGCCATTCGGCGCGCGGCAGCCCGGCGCGCTGGCCGCCGCCGCTGATCAGGGCGTTGACCGGGGCGTGCGGGTCGGCGGCCATCCCCTTGGCCACGAGCACGCCCACGACGAGCGGCACCAGGGCCACGGCCAGCGCGGAGCCCGCCGCGCCCACCTGCCGCAGCCGGGGGTGGGTCGCGGGGGCGGGGTCGGGGGCGGTCGCCGATGTCATGCCGTCATTCCAGCAGCGGCGTCGTGGCGGGGAATCGGCGCGCATACTCAGGCCGTTGCGCACGATGTACTCAGAAGGGGTGGTGCGGGGTGCCGGACGCGGAGCGGGAGCGGGGCTTCGAGCCCGCGGGCGGCGACGGCCCGGAGGCCGACGGCGGCCCGGCGCGGGCGGCGGAGCTGCGCACCGCGTACGAGGGGCTGCTGCGGATCCGGCGCCTGCTCGGAGGCCGGGAGGACGTGCCCGCGCCGTGGGAGCTGCGGCTGATGCCGCGCGCGGTGGCCCTGGTGCTGGAGGCGGCCGGGTTCCCGCCGTCGGCGGTGGACGCCCGGGGGCGGCGCTGCCGGTCGGGCTACCGGGTGGCACCGTCCGGCACGGGCCGCGTCGAGGTGAGCTGGCCGGGGCCGCCCGGGGGCGGGGCGGCACAGGAGGAACGGGAGCGGCTGACGGCCTGCGCGGCGGAGCTGGAACGGCACGGCTGGGAATGCCTGCTGTACCGGGGCCCGCGGGGCCGGCGCTTCCTGGAGGTGGAGCCCGCGCACCGGCCGCCGGACCCGCCCGCGGGCTGACCGCAGCGCCGCCGGGTGCGTGCCTCACACCGGGCGGCCGTCCTCCCGGCGGCGCAGCGGGCGCAGGGCGTCGGCAACGACGACCGGCGTGGACGACGGCCTGGGCGAGGTGTGGCCCCGGCGCGGCGACGCCGGTGCGCCGGAGTGGCACACGTGCGCCACGCGGACCGGGCCTGGGACGGGCGCGGGCGGGCGTGCACGGGCGGCCCACGCGAAGGGGCGCGGACCCCGACGGGTCCGCGCCCCCTGCCGTCGCGGCATTCCCGGTGCTATGGCGCGCCGAAGGTCAGCGTCAGCCGCGGCGTCCCCTCGTTCGCGGCGGCCTCCGAGGACCACAGCCACAGCGCGTCCGTCCCGGCGCTGGTGAGCGCCAGGGCGTAGGAGCCGCCGAGCGCGCCCGCGAGCGCCGCCGTGTCCAGACCGGCGGTGTGCACCGCCGACCCGTCGGGGATCCCGGGGAAGGCGCCGAGCGCCGTGGCGCCCAGGCCCGGACGGTTGTTGTACGTGGTCCCGGCCTCCGACCACGCTCCGGTCACCGGGACCACCGAGACGGTGTCCGTGGTCCCGGCGCCCGCCATGGTGCTGGTCTTGACGCTCAGCGTGGCCGACTTGAGCACCGTGCCGGCGGGCGCGGCGGGCAGGCCGAAGCGCAGGTAGCTCGCGTACAGGGAGGTCCCGCGCACCGCGAGGGAGCCCGAGGTTCCGTAATTGCCGTCCGGGGCGCCCGCGTTGGCGTACGTGTCCTCGGACGCGGTGACCTGGACGACGGTGTCGGCCGGGGCGGAGGCGAGGGCGTAGTGGTTCTGCACCTGCGCCGCGCTCAGGACGCCCGGGTAGACGGCGGTCTCGTCGATCAGACCCGCGAAGTGCTCGCTCGTGGGGCGGTCCGGCCAGCCGCCGAGGCCGTCGAAGCCGACCCGCCAGTAGCCGGTGAAGTTCTCGTGCGTGGTGACGTTCAGCGTGCCCTTCTGCGCGCCGTCCACGTACAGGGTCATCCCGCCGGGGCCCTGGGTGGCGACGACGTGGTGCCACTTGTCGTCGTTGTAGGAGGCGGCGGTGGTGACGGTGCGGGTGGCGCCGGTGTAGACGCCGTAGACCAGCCGCCCGTCATTGGTCATGTAGACGTGCTTGTCGTACTGACTGCTGCCGTTGATCTGCTGGTTGCCGAAGCCGACCAGTTTCCCGCCCTGGGTGGTGCCCGTCCGGAACCAGGTCTCGATGCTGTAGGTGCTGCCGACGGTCTGCCGGCGGTCCCCGTAGACGTGGGCGTTCGTGCCGTTGAAGCCGATCGCCGTGCTCGCGCCGCCGACCGCCCCCGGGGACTGGCGCAGTGCCGGGGCGTTCTGGTGCACGCCGGCCTGGTTGCCGTCGGAGGAGTCCGCGACGTACGGCGGCGACGATTCGTCGTAGCGCCAGTAGAGCTGGGCGCCGTCCGCGCGGACCTGGCTCGGGTACGCGTCCGCCGACGTCGGGACGGTCACGCTCACGGTGCCCGAGGGGGCGCTGACGTTCCCCGCGGCGTCCGTGGCCGTGACGCGGTAGGTGTAGGACTGGCCGGCCTGGGCGGTGGTGTCGGTCCAGGAGGCCTGAGGGCGCTTGAAGAACAGCGAGTCCGCGGTGACCGTGCCGATCGGGGTGGCCGCGCCGTTGCGGTAGATCCGGTACGTCAGGGCGCTGTCGTCCAGGTCGAGGCTGGTGCGCCAGCGCACCTGGACCTCGCCGGGCCGGAAGGCCGCCGCGCTCGCCACGGGGGTGGTGGGCGCGCCCGTGTCGTCGGTGGAGGAGAAGTGCGTCAGGCTCTGCTGCGCCGCACCGTTGACGGTGGTGAACTCGCCGCCGACCCACAGGTAGGGCGTCGCCGCCTTGGAGCCGACGGTCATCACGCGCGGGCCGATGCCCTCGCCGATGCCGTCGTTGGTGTCGGGGGCCCAGCCCAGCTTGCCGACACTGGTGGTCGGCTGGGCGAGGAGGTGGTGGCGCTGGCCGTCGGGGTACTCGCCGACGCTGGAGCAGTCGTGCGCGTGCGAGGCGCTGTAGAGCACGCTCCGGTACGGCAGGACGGCCTGGGTGGCGCCCAGGCAGGTGTCGCGCCAGCGCTGGTTGAAGTCGGACAGGTTCAGGGCGATGCGGCCGTCGAAGACGCCGCCGCCGGTGCCTTCGTTGGCGGTGTAGAAGCCGGTGGCGTCGGTGGCGATGTCCTTGACCACGGAGTTGGTCTCGATGAAGCCCGGGTAGGTCTTGGTGAGGGCCCCGCTGGCGGCGTCGACGACGGCCAGGGCGTGGGTGTTCGTACCGTTGACGGTGAAGAAGTCCCCACCGAGCAGGACGTTTCCGCCGTCCGGAGTGACCTCCACGGCGCGGCCCGGGTCGTCGGCGTCGGCCCTGAAGGGGCGCAGCGCTCCGTCGGTCGCGTCGACCGCCGCGAAGCGCTGGCGGGGCTGACCGGAGACGGTCAGGAAGTCGCCGCCCGCGTACACGGTGTCGCCGGTGACGGCGATGGCGCGGACGGTGGCCGCGAAGGCGGGCCGGAAGGACTGGTTCACGGTGCAGGTCGCCACGTCGATGGCGGCGATGCTGGAGACCGGGGTGCCGTTGACCGCGCCGAAGTAGCCGCCCGCGTAGAGCGTCTTCTTGTCCGGGGAGAGGGTGAGCGCGCGGACGGTGGCGGTGCCGCTGCCGATGGTGAACGACAGGTCGCAGGAGGCGGGGGCGCCGGTCGCGGCGTCGAAGGACGCGAAGTTCACCGCCGACCGCTCGGCGCCCCCGCCACCCGTGGGCGGGCGCACGGTGGAGAAGGTGCCGCCGACGAAGACCGTGCCGCCGGCCTCGGCCAGCGCCCAGACGACCCCGTTGGGCTGCCAGGTCGGCAGTGGATCGGCGGTGAAGGCGACGGGCGGGGTGATGGCCGCCGCCTGCGGGACGAGGCCGAGGCCGACGGCCGCGCCGGAGCCGGCCAGGGACAGGGCGAGAGCGGCCGCCAGGCCTCTGGATCTACGCATGAACCCCCCAGTTCGGTGTACGTGGGTACTGCGCTGCGCGTGCGCCGCGCGGGACGCGCGGGACACGACGTACGGCCGGGTCCCGGCGGACGGGTGCACGGCCATGCGTACGGGCGCACCCTAGGACGAATCGGCGGTCCGGTCATCAGACTTGACCCATCGGATGCCCAACCGTCCCGGGGGCCGGGCCGCTCGGGGTGCTGCGGCCGGGCCCCCGGGATAGGGTGAAAAAGGACGTCCAGGCCCCGGGGCCGCCGTACGCGGACCGGATCCCGCGAGGCCCGGCACCCGGCCGCGCCGACGGTGCGCGCCGCCGAGGCGTCCGTTCATCGACTCATCGACCCGATGCTTTCCCAGCCGAGGAGGGAACGCATGAATCGGCACGCTCGCTCCGCACTGCTCACCCCGCTCCTGGTGTCCGCCGTCGCCATGCCGTCCACGATGGCCCGTGCGGCGGTGGCGTCGTCGGCGCCCGCTGCGGTTCCCCAGGCGGCCTGTGCGCTCGTCGCGGCGCCCAATACCAATCCCCAGGAGTTCGACCTCACACTGACCGGCTTCAGGGCCAACCAGAGCGTAAGGATCAGCGGCCCGGAGAAGTTCACCCTCACCACCGACGGCCAGGGCGCCGCAACGAACGAGGACGTCAAGAAGGGCACTTACAACGCGACGGTCCAGGGGAACCAGGGCAAGAAGACGATCACCTGCACCAAGCCGGCCAGGACGGCCACGACCGCCGTCCGCGTCTCCGACGTGGACATCACGGGTGCGTCGACCACCCCTGCTTCCGTCGACTGCACGGTGGCACAGAACGTCACCTTCACGGGCAAGGTCACGGGTAGCGGAACCGGAGACGTAGAGCTGCAATGGAGCGGCAGCAGCGGCAAGAGCAGCAATCCGACGCTGAAGTTCACCGGCCCGGAGACGGCCGCGCCTTCGTTCGTCGTCAAGTCCAACCCCCGCACGAAGGCCACGGACCCCGCACCCACCGTGTCGGCCACCCTGACCGCGGGCAAGGCGCAGGACTTCTTCAGGTTCACGCTCAAGTGCAACCCCTGAGCCCGGCGCGCCCGGCGCCTCGCCTACTCTTCCACGCATGATCGTTGCGAACGGACCCGTCCAGCTGGTGATCTTCGACTGCGACGGGGTGCTCGTCGACAGCGAGCGCATCGCCGCCCGCGTACAGGTGGCCCTCGGTGAGCGGCTCGGCTGGCCGCTCACCGAGGACGAGGTGGTGCGCCGCTTCATAGGCCGCTCCAGCGCCTCCGTACGGGAACAGGTGGCCGCCCGGCTCGGGGACGTGACGGCCCGCGAGTGGGACGAGTCCTTCGTGCGCCTGCACGCCGAGGCCGTGGACGCCGGCCTCGCCCCGGTGGACGGCCTGCCCGAGGCGCTCGACCGGATCACCCTGCCGACCTGCGTCGCCTCCAGCGGGTCCCACGAGAAGATGCGGCACACCCTGGGCCGCACCGGCCTCTACGACCGCTTCGCGGGCCGCATCCACAGCGCCACCGAAGTGCCGCGCGGCAAGCCGGCCCCGGACCTGTTCCTGTACGCCGCCGCCCGCATGGGGGTCGACCCGTCGGCCTGCGTGGTCGTCGAGGACAGCCGGCCGGGCGTCGAGGCGGCCCGCGCGGCCGGCATGCGCTCCCTGGGCTACGCGGGCGGCCTGACCCCCGCCTCGGCCCTCGCGGGAGCGGGCACGACGGTCTTCACCGACATGCGCGAACTGCCCGTCCTGCTGGGGGAGGTGTGAACCGGCGCGAGCGGGAGCGGCCGTCCGGCCTGCTCGTCGGGGCGGCCGCGCACGGTGACGCGCCCCGGGTGGCGGAGCTGCTGCGAGGCGGGCACGCGGAGACGGCCCGGCTGTTGCGCACGGCGGGGCCGTCCGGGGGCTGAGGCCCCCGGACGGGCCGCGTTCAGGCGGCCGGCAGGGTCCGGCACAGGAGGGCCGCCGGGGAGGGGCGGGAGCCGACGCGCGTGGTGAAGGCGATGCCCGCCGCGTACTCGGTCGGCAGGCACTGCCCCTTGTAGTGCCCGGAGGCGAAGTCGCCGCCCGCGGCGCCCGCCGGCCGGTTGTCCCCGCGGTCGAACCAGACCGTGCGCCCGCCGGCCGTCGGCAGTGCGCTGCGGGCCGGGGCGCACAGGGCCGCCGAGACCCGCTCGCCCCGCTCGCCGTACCCGATGAGGAACTGCCCCGCCGGGCACTGGAACTTGGTGTAGCCGCCGGCCCAGTCGCCGCCCGCGGGGACGTACGTCTCGTCACGGACCACCGTCTGGCCGCCGGCCGGGGCGCGCAGGTCCGAGGTGGAGCACAGGCCGTACCCGCCCGTGTGGCTCAGGCCCGCCAGGCGGGCACCGTCGGGGCAGACGGCCTTGCGGGCGCCGACGTCCCAGTCCCCGGCCGCGCGGGTGCGCAGCGAGGCGACGTGGTCGCGGTGGGAGGTGTCCAGCTGGTACCAGGCGGGGCCGGCGGGGACCGGCCCGGTGCGGCCGGGGGCGGTGGCGAGGGCCGTCCAGGGGGCGGTGCGCCAGTCGGCGGCGTCGAGGACCCCGGTGCGGCGGCCGGCGGCGTCGTAGCGGAGCATCGCCCAGCTGTCGCCGCCCGGGGCGCCCTGCGCGGTGGTGCTCCAGCCGACGAGGGGCCAGTAGGCGAAGTCGGCGTCGGAGGCGGCGAGCTCGCCGGTGAAGTTCCGGAACCAGGCGCGCGGGGCGGCTCCGGTCTCGTCCGCGCCGGTGCCGAACTCGCTGATCCAGACGGGGGCGGTGAAGTGGGTGCCCGTCTCGGCGGAGACGAAGAAGGCCTGGTCGTAGAGGGTCTGCCGGAGTTGGGCGGGGGTCATGTCCTGGTAGCGGGGGTCGTGGGTCTCGCCGAGGCCCGTCGCGCCGCTGTGGTGGGGGCCGGTGTACCCGTAGAAGTGGGCCGAGTAGACCAGCTTGCCGGAGACGACGAGGGTGTGGGAGAGGGTGCGGACGGGCGTGAGGGTGGGCCGGCCGTGCGCGAGGCCGTCCAGGGGGATGCCGGTCCAGTTGATGCCCTCGATGACGATGAGCAGGTTGGGGTTGGCCTCGGTGAGGATCCGGTCGGCGGCCTCCTGGGAGGCGGCCTGCCAGTCGTGGGCGTCGCCCAGGCCCCAGTTGGGGTCGTCCCAGGTGTCGCGGCGGACCTCGTTGTAGAGGTCGGCGCCGACCACGCGCGGGTTGTCGCGGTAGCGGCGGGCGAGGAAGACCCAGTCGTCGGCCCATTGGGCGGTGGAACGGCCGCTGTTCCAGCGTTCGTTGCCGTCGAGGCCGCAGCACCAGCGGGTGGTGCCGGTGTGGTTGTTCAGGATGACGGCGAACCCGGCGTCGGTGAGGGCGCTCACGACGGCGTCGTAAACCTGGAGCGGGGTGCGGCCGCGCAGGGCCGGATTGGCGGCGACGGCGGAGTCGGGGACGGGAGCGGCCGTGTGCAGCATCTCGTTGGAGAAGGGCAGCCGGACGCTGTTGAGCCCGAGCGCGCGGAAGTCGGCGAGCAGGGCGGGCAGCGCGACCCGGTCCAGGCCGAGCGGTATGCCGTGGGAGTCCTGGCCCGCGTGGTGGGTGGCCGGGTCGTTCCGGTCTCCGGAGCCGTTCCAGGAGCCCTGGGCGCCGTCCCAGTTGCCGGAGCGCAGGCGGAAGCGCTCGCCCCGGGCGTCCACTATGTAGCGGCCCCGCGTGGAGAGCGGGGGCGTCCAGGCGGCGTCGGCGGCCGCGAGGGGCGCGGCCGGCGGCGGCGCGGGCGCGGCGACGGCCGGAARGGCCCCGCCCGCCAGGAGCAGCACGCTCAGCACCACCCGTAGAAGGCTCTTCATGTCGGCTCCCGCCGGTTCCGGCCGCCCCGGTCCGGGCGGCTGCGGCGCACAAGTTACCGGCCGGTCGCGTCACGGGGAAGGCTTCCGCGACCTCCGCACCGGAGCCCGGAAGCCGTCAACCCGAGCAGGTCCGCGCCACCCCTCCGCACGGGCCCGGCCCGGCAAAACCGCCCCGCGCGGGCCCGCCTCCCCCTACGGTGCACCCAGGGGACGGGCGCGCGTACCGGAGGGTGGGGCTGATGGACGACGAAGAAGACATGCGGCTGGCGAGGATGACACCGGAGATTTCCCGCCGCACCCTCGCGATGCTGCGCGGGCTCGCCGGGCTGGAGCCCCCGGAGCAGGTACCGGAGGAAGCCATGGTCGTCGCGGACGCGATCCTCGCCGAGCACGGCACCGACGGGCTGCGCGTGCTGGTGATGACGCTGGCCGCCTGGGCGACCGCGCAGATCGAGAACGTCGCGGAGCTGAGCCGGCGCAGCCACGAGGCGGTGCTCGACGCGATGGAGCTGGCCTGCTTGGAGGCCAACGCCGAGGAGTAGCCGCCGGACTCCACCGGAAGGGTTTCCTCCGGCGGGTCGCGGGCGACGCTCCGGAACAGGGGTCCGCCACCCCGGGCGGGTGGCGGGCGACCGACCGTACCGGCCGCCGCGGCACCGGGCCGCGGCATGCCGTGATCCGGGCCGGGGTCGGCGACACTGGGGAGACCAGCAGGTTGCGGGGGGTCGTGATCGGAGGCTGTCGTGAGCACACCTTCCCCCATCCGCATCGCCGCCGTCCTGTCCGCGGAGCACCGCGGGCGGCTGATGTCCCACGCGCGCGAGGTCAATTTCCCGGAGGGCGCGCGGCTCTTCGACGAGGGCGCCCCGGCGCGGTCCTTCTGGATCGTCCGCTCGGGCACGGTGACCCTGGAGATCCCCCTCCCCGGCCGCCACCGGTCGGCGTCCGTCGAGAGCCTGGGACCCGGGGAGCTCGTGGGCTGGTCCTGGCTGTTCCCGCCCTACGTGTGGCAGCTGAGCGCCGAGGCGATGACCCCGGTACGCGCCTACGAGTTCGACGGCGAGACGGTACGGCTGCTCATGGACGCCGACCCGGCCTTCGGCTCGGCCGTCGGGCACTGGGTCGGACGGGTCCTCGCCGTACGGCTCCACCAGACCAGGACCCGGCTGCTGGACCTCTACGCCCCCCGCACGGGGGCCACCCGCTGACCGGCCCGAGCTCCGCGAGCGCCGTGCCAACCCCTTTCCGGGGGGTGTGTTCAGCCGATTCGGCGGTCCGCTCCCCCACAGGTCACGACGGGTGCCATCGCTGCGGACTGCACACATGCGCTCACGATCGGTGACGAGAAACAGCGGTACGAACGGGCGTTCACGCTCCGGATCGGCAAGACTCCCGTCCGTTATCCGAAACACCGAGCCGAGGAGTGTTCGAAATGCGGTCCATCACCAGGAGCCTGGGACTGGCTTCCGGAGCAATGGCGCTCACCGCCCTCACCGCGCTGGCCGGGACCGGAGCGGCCGACGCGGCTCCGTCCGGTGCGCAGAGCATGTACGCGCCGTCCGCGCTCGTGGTCAGCGTGACGGCCGGACCGGACGCCGCCCACGGTACGGTGCTGCGCGCGGTCACGCTGGTGTGCGCGCCCCGGCCGGGCGGCACCCACCCCGACCCCGCCGCCGCCTGCTCCGAGCTGAAGGCGAACGGCCCCGCCCTGGACGCCCTCACCGCGCCCCGGCCCAACGTCAGGTGCACCAGGGAGTGGGACCCGGTGACCGTCACCGCCGACGGCGTGTGGCAGGGGCGCCGGCTGAGCTACACCTACACGTTCGCCAACCCGTGCGGCCTGCACGCCAGCACCGGAGTGCTGTTCGGCATCTGAGCCCCGGGTCCCGGCCGGGCCCCCTCCCCCCGTGCGCCGGGCGGCGCCGTGCGACCGCCGTCCGGCCCCGCGCCGCGGCGGCCCGGCCCTCAGCCCAGTTCGAGACTGGTGACCCCGTACAGTCCGGCCGTGTCCACATCGGGCACTGGGCCGGTGTACATGCGGGCGGTCTCGAACGACGGGAGCAGCCCGAGCCCGGCCAGCAGGGTGGCCGCGGCGGGGTTCACGTCGGGCGCGTCCACCGCGACCTCCCCTCCGGGGGCGTGCCCGGCGAGCCCCCGCACCAGGGCGGCGGCCACCTCCGGGGTGGCCGCGTAGAGCGGACCGATCCGGGAGGCCGCCCCGCACGGCCGGATCACGCCGAGGCCCTCGATCCGCCCGTCGCGGACGGCCGCGAGGGCGGTCCGGCCGGGCAGGGCGGTCCAGGCGGAGAGGAAGGCGTCGCGGGGCGCCGGGAAGAACCGGCGGTCGTAGGCGGCGAGCCGGCCGAACGGCAGGGAGGCCGCGTCGACGGTCCGCACGGAGCCGTCCTCCCCGCCGGCCTCCGGGACCCCCTCGAAGCGGATGTTCGTCCAGGCGGAACGGAATCCGGACTTGCGGTAGTTGGCCTGCTGCTCCACCACCCCGTCAAGGCCGGTGAGCCGGCCGGCCAGCCGCTCCGTCGCCGCGTTCCACATCCGCAGGCCGTACCCCCGGCCGCGCAGGTCGGGGCGGACGATGTAGAAGCCGATGAACCCGTACGAGGTGCCGTAGCGCACGGCGGAGACGCAGGCCACCGGATCCCCGTCGAGGCGTCCGACGAGGAAGCCCTCCGGATCGGCCACCGCGAAGGCGAAACGGTCGCTGTCGCCCGGGTTCCAGCCTTCCGCCTCGGCCCAGCCGCGCAGCAGTTCCATGTCGGCGGCGCTCGCGCCGCCGATCTCGAATCCCGTCATGTGCGGTGTTGTACCAGACCGCGGGGGTCCCCGCAGCAGGGCCTGACCGGCCGTCAGGAGCCCGGCCGGCGCCCGTCGGCGGGGCCACCGGGACCGGGGGCGGCCCGCACGCGGACAAATGGGGTCGCGGGCCGGAGCGGTGCCCGCGTAGGGTCGGCGCATGGGGAAGCCGCTCGTCGCAGTGTTCAGTGGGGCAGGGATGTCCACCGATTCCGGGATCCCGGACTATCGGGGGCCGCAGGGTCTGTGGAGGCGTGAGCCGGACGCCGAGAAGCTCGTGACCTACGAGTACTACATGGCCGATCCGGAGATCCGCCGGCGCTCCTGGCTGATGCGCGCCGAGGTCTGGGCCTCCGCGCCCCGGCCCAACGCGGYACACCTGGCGGTCGCCGAGCTGGAACGCGGGGGCACCCCGGTGCGGGTGGTCACCCAGAACGTGGACGGGCTGCACCAGCTCGCCGGGATGCCGGCGCGCAAGGTGTTCGAACTGCACGGGTCGGCCCGGTCGGTGGTCTGCACCGGCTGCCACGCCCGGACGGGGCTGGAGGAGGCGCTGGCCCGGGTCTCCGCCGGGGAGCCGGATCCGGCCTGTCTGGCGTGCGGCGGGATCCTGAAGACGGCGACCGTGATGTTCGGGGAACGGCTCGATCCCGAGGTCCTGGCGCAGGCCGTTGCCGTGGCCAAGGGCTGCCAGGTCTTCATCGCCGTCGGTACGACCCTCCAGGTCCAGCCCGCCGCCTCACTGGCCGGGATGGCGGCGGAGGCGGGGGCCCGTCTGATCATCGTGAACGCGGAGGAGACCCCGTACGACGCCCTGGCCGACGAGATCGTCCGCGAACCGATCGGCACCGCCCTCCCGTCCCTGCTGGCCCGCATCGCGGCAGGCTGAGAGAACCACCCCCGCGGCCCGCCCGGAGGTTCAGCCGCCGTCGGCGGCCCGGCGCATGGCGGCGGCGTCGAGTTTCTTCATCTTCATCATCACGGCGGTGGCGCGGGCCGCACGGGCCGGGTCCGGGTCGGCCACCAGGTCGATGACGCCGGGCGGAATGACCTGCCAGGACACGCCGAAGCGGTCCTTGACCCAGCCGCAGGCGCCCTCCTCGCCGCCGTCCTTCGTCAGGGCGTCCCAGTAGTAGTCGGCCTCCGCCTCGTCCTGGCAGTGGATCTGGAAGGAGATGGCCTCGGTGAAGGGGAACTGGGGGCCGCCGTTGAGGCCGATGAACTTCTGGCCGTTGATCTCGAACTCGACGACCATCACGTCACCGGGCCGGCCGGGCCCGGCCTCGTTGTAGCGGGCGGTCCTGCCGCGCCGGCCGTCCTTGAAGACCGACAGGTAGTGGTCGGCGGCGGCCTCCGCGTCGCCGTCGAACCACAGGCACGTGGTGAAACCGGTGCTGGCCATGACTGCCTCCCTGCGAGGGGGTGAGGTGCGGCGGCTGCCGTCCCCCACCTACAGACAGGTCCCGCGCCCCGAACTCATCGGTGGGCGCGGGACCGGTCCGTACTTTCACCCGTTCGGGCTACATCCCGAGCATCCGGTCCACGACGCGCGCAGCGGCGTGGCCGTCGTCCAGGTCGCAGAACTCGGCGCGGAACGCCGCCCGCGCCCCCGCGTACTCGGCGCCCACCGCGTCGGCGTCGCGCACGGCCGCGATCAGGCTCGGCGAGTCCGCCAGGAGCGGTCCGGGGGCCTTGGACTCCAGGTCGAAGGTGAAGCCGCGCAGCGTGTCGCGGTAGTGCTCCAGGTCGTACGTGAACAGCAGGATCGGCCGGTCGGTCAGCGCGAAGTCGAAGAGCGCGGAGGAGTAGTCCGAGATCAGCACGTCGGCGACGAGCAGCAGGTCGGTGGTGTCGGGCCAGCGGGAGACGTCGACGACGAAGCCGTCGCGCACGCCCTCGCGGACCTGTTCGCCCACCTTGTGGTGGCCGCGCACCAGCAGGACGTGGTCCTCGCCGAGCTCGCGGCGGGCCGCGTCCAGGTCGATCCTCAGGTCGAGCTTGTACCCGCCGGTCCAGCCGAGGCGGTTCTCGCGCCAGGTGGGCAGGTAGAGGACGACCTTCTTGCCGTCCGGCAGGCCGAGCCGGCGCCTGACCTCGGCGATCCGTGCCGCGTCGGGGCGCACCAGGGCGTCGGTGCGCGGGCTGCCGGCCTCGATGACCTCGCCCTGGTAGCCGAGGGCCCGCTTGAGGATGGGCGTGGCGTACGAGCTGGGGGAGGCGAGCAGCGACCACTGGGCGCTGTCGTGCTGCAGCCCCTCCAGCACCTCGGGGCTGGTGTAGTAGTCGTGCATGAAGTCGTAGCCGATCTGCTTCAGCGGCGTCCCGTGCCAGGTCTGTACGACGGTCTGGCCGGGGCGGCGGGAGAAGGTCGGCGGAACGCTGTCGTTGACGACGTAGTAGCGGGCGCGGGCCAGGACCTCCCAGGCCTCCATGCTGCCGTACTGGACGGCGCGCGCGGTCGGCGGCACCTCGGCGCGGCCGTCGCGCACCAGCCAGACGTGTTCCAGCTTCTCGCCGCGGCGCAGCAGCTCCTCGTGGACGGCGCGGGGCGAGTCACCGGCGCCGTTCCCCTGGAAGGTGTCGTAGACGACCATGTCCTTGACCGGCAGGGCGCGCTGCGCGGGGTAGGTCACGTCGCGGGCGACGCGCTGGGCGTAGTGCGAGCGGTCGTGCGGGCTCAGGACCGGGTCGCAGACCAGCGCCATCCGGTCGTGGAGGCGGGCTTCGACGCGCATGCGGCGGCCGAGGACGGTGATGGCGTGCGGTCCGGACGCCAGGACGGGCGCCACGAGCTGGACGGGCGCGCCGCGGTCGACGCCGAGCAGGCCGGCGGTGGATCCGCCCTGGGCCGCCGGGCGCAGCGTGGGCCACCAGCGGCCCTGCGGGAGGCTGGTGCGGCCGGCGTAGGGCTCGGGGAGCACGGGCTCGAAGGAGGCCTCGAAGCGGTCGCCGTCCCGGGTGACGGGGTAGCTGAACTCCATGCCGTGCTGGTTGTGCAGGACGAGTTCGTACGGTTCGCCGGCGGTGCCGGCGGGCGCGCGGAAGGTGCCCGCGAGGGTGAGGACGCCCTCCTGGACGGTGACCGTGTCGACCAGCGGCGGGGAGGCCTGGACGGAGAGGATCAGGTGGCCGCTCATACCGCGCTTGGCGAAGACGGTGCGCTCGGCGGGATCGCCGGGGATCGGGGCGACCAGGCCGGTGAAACCGCCGCGCTCGTCGTGGGCGAGGGGGTGGCGGGTTCCGTCGGCGCGGACCACGGAGAGGTTCCACGGCCGGGGACGCCATCCGCCGGCCTGTCCCCCGCCGGCCTGTCCCCCGCCGTCGGGTGCCTCGCCCAAGGCGGCGAGCGGCACGGTGACGGTGAAGGGGATCCGGCCGCCGGGGCGGGCCGCGGAGGTGGTGAGCGGGAAGGTGAGGGTGGTGCCGGCCTGCGTGGCCTGCAGGGTGGCGTCGGTGCCGGCCTCGGCGGCGAGCTCGCCGGTCAGTTCCAGGGCGTCGTCGCCGGTGGCGCGGACGTCCAGGACCCGGGCGCGGACGATCTCGACCTGGACGGTGAGGACGCCGGAGACGGTCGGCAGGATACGGACGTCGGGGGTGGCCCAGTACGCCGGCGGGGTGAGTCCGCTGTCGTGTTCGCCACCCTTGAGACGGGCGCGGTGCAGGCCTCCGGCGCCGGTGACGGCGATGGAGGTGGACCATATGCCCTCGCGCCACTTGCCGCCCGACTGGAAGACGGTGGGGTCGACGACGGCGCTGAAGCCGGCCCAGTCCGCGTGCCGCAGGGCGAGGTGCGGG
The DNA here is from genome assembly GCF_052114405.1 of Streptomyces sp. M-16. Taxonomy (NCBI): domain Bacteria; kingdom Bacillati; phylum Actinomycetota; class Actinomycetes; order Kitasatosporales; family Streptomycetaceae; genus Streptomyces; species Streptomyces sp. M-16. Next base: position 14,280 of record NZ_JBFRER010000130.1, read on the forward strand.
CTGTTGACGGTGGCCATCGGGGAGGCGACGGTGCGGGTGTTGACGACGGTGCGCCGGCGCTTGCCGTTCTCACGGAAGATCAGCATCTTGCGGGAACCGAGGCGGCTCTCCGCGCCCATGTGGCCGGGCAGGGCGTAGCCGCGCAGCAGCAGCTTGCCGTCGCTCCAGGCGACCTGCTCCACCCGGCTCACGACGCGGCGCTCGCGCGGGCCGAGGGTGAGCAGCTTGGCCGGGACGGGCGCCTTGAGGAAGGGGTAGTCGGCCTGCGGGCGGGCCAGTCCCTTGACCGGAACGCTGTAGGTGAAGTCCTTCTGGTGCCGGACGAGGGCGATGAACTCCTCGACGCGGCCTTCGCGGGCCAGGTAGGCCTTGAGCCGGTCGGCGACGGTGAGGTCGCTCCAGGGTTCGGTGCCGATCTCCCGGATGAGGCCGCCGACCTCCTTGACGAAGGCTGCGCGGAACTCGGGGCCGGCCTCGCCGACGTACTTGTAGATGAGGGGGAGTTCCTCGCTCAGCACGTTGCGGTCGTAGTCGCGCAGGTAGCGGGCGTACTTCTCGCCCTGCTTGCCGAGGAGGGCCTCGCGGACCAGGCGGACGGAGGTCACGCGGTCGGTGAGGGAGACCGGGTCGGTGGCGCGCTGGGTGATGGAGCGCTCGCCGGTCTCGCGGACCCGCCAGTGGTAGACGACGTCGCCGATCACGTCGACGCTCTTGGCGAAGTAGTGGGCGGGGATGCTGACGGGGGCGTCCTCGTAGAGGATGCCCTCCGGGTACGCGAAGCCGTGTTCTTCCCAGAAGCTGCGCCGGTAGACCTTGTTCCACGCGGTGCGGTCGGTGACCAGCGCCGGGAACTTGGAGATGTGGGTCTTCATCCGGGTGTTCGCGAATGCGATCCGGTGGCCCCAGGACTGCTGCATGCCGACGGATCGGAAGCGGCGGACGTTGCCGCCTGCGAAGTCGGAGCCGGTCTTGTCGAGGGCCGCGATCAGCTTCTCGTAGGCGTGCGGCGGCATGGTGTCGTCGCTGTCCACGAAGGCCACGTACTCGGTGCCCTCGGCAAGGTGTCGGAAGCCCACGTTCCGGGCGGCACCGAGACCCGCGTTCTTCTGGAGGACCACCCGGAACCGTTGGTCACGCTCCGCGAAGTTCTTCGCGATGACGGCGCTCGCGTCCGTGGACCCGTCGTCGACGATCACGACCTCGAAGTCGTCGAACGTCTGAGCTGCGATGGACTCCAGGCACTCGTCGAGGTAGAGCTCGACGTTGTAGACAGGTACGACGATGCTCAGGCGCGGGGGCATGGGTGGCGGGTTCTCCAGCGTTTTTTGCTTTGTCGATGAGTTAATGATCAGCTGATTACAGCATCTTACTCTGTAACAGGATGATAAAGTCCGCCCATCCCGGACATATCAGTGGGGGTCGCCGGGGCGGACGGCAAAGAATTCGACCGCCCGCCACCGCGCCGTCACGACCCCCTCGGGTGCCTCAGATCTCCAGCTCGGCCTCGATCTTCCTCAGCTGGTGCCGCGCCATCGCGAGATTGGCCCGTCCCCGGTCGAGGGCCAGGTACAGGAAGAAGCCGCTGGAGCCGCGCGCCTTCATCAGCCGGATCAGGTGGTACTGACTGCCGAGAGTGATCAAGATGTCCTCGATCTCGTCGTTCAACCCCAGCATCTCCATCGTGCGGACCTTCGCGCGGACCACGTCGGTGTTGCCGGCGGCGGCGACCGAAAGGTCCAGGTCCTTGCTGCCTCCGATGGTGCCGAGGGCCATGCCGCTGCCGTAGTCCACGAGGGCCGCGCCGAGCGCCCCGTCGATGGTGGTGGTGGCTTCCTTGAGGGCGGTTTCCACGTTGGCCATGGGGGTTCCTCTTTCTGCTGTCGCTTGTCCGTTGTGCGTGAGGGTCTGACGTGCTGGCGTTTGCCAAGAGAGAAGAAGGTCAGGAGAGCGGGGCCGCCGGGCCGAGGGCCGGCGGCGGCGTTGCCGGGCCCCGCCGGCCGAGGCTGCGGTCGATCAGCTCGGTGATCCGCAGGCTGGAGCGGCGCGCCTCCAGGTGGAGCCGTCCGACGTTGACGCGCGGCTCCGCGATCAGGGTGAGGACGGCCGTCTCGCCGGCGGCGTAGGTGGCGACGTATCCGTTCTCCCCGCGCACGAGGAGCTCGCGGAAGCCGCCCTGACCGGTGCAGTCGCTGAGCCGCTGGGCGACGCCGAGGGCGGCCGCGGTCAGCGCGGCGACGGACTCGGCCTCGGTTGCGGCGCTGTCCTGGGCGAGCACCAGTCCGTCGGCGCTCGCGGCCAGGGCTCCGGTGAGCTGGGGGACACGGGCCCTCAGCCGCCGGAGCTCGGCGAGTATCTCGGCTTCGGCCTCGGCGGGCACCATCGCCGTGTTCATATCGGCCTTCCTCCCTTCGAGCGGCCTCCGCTCGGAACGGTCGGCTCGCAGAACCGGTCGCAGCGGGAGCCTCACAGACTTGCCTCCAGTGCGTCGCGTAACCGGCGGAGCAGAGCCACGTCCGGGGATTGGGACTCGGTGATCCAGTCGGGCAGGGGGGCGGCCGGCAGCGGGACCGGCCGGGTCCGGGGAGTCTCCACGAGCCCGGCGGCCGCGAGTCTTCGCACGTCGAGCAAGGTGTGGAAGGCGGGCCTGCCGAGTACCCAGGCCAGGTCCGCGGGGGTGCGCACGCCGTCGGCCTGCCCCAGGAGGATCCGCTGCCGCGCGGTGACCGTCTGCCCGGGCGCGGCCGGCCGGGGCACCACCGGGGATATGTCGAGCAGCGGGTACGGCCACACCGCGTCCAGCAGTTCGCGGCGGCGGCGGGTCTCGCGCTCGACGGCCTCGGCCGGGACCGAGCGGACGGAGCCGATCCAGTGGGTGGCGCCGCGGCGGAAGCGGGACGGGCCGCTGCCCGGCGAAAGCGCGAAGAAGGCGGCGTCGAAGATCGCCGCGAGGTGACAGATCTCCAGCTCGCCGTCCGCGAGGCCTCCGCTGTCCACGAGGAAGCGGGCGACCTGACGGCGACCTCCGGCCTCGTCCACCGCCTCCTTCCAGCGCTCGGGGGCGAGGCCTCCGCCGGTGGTGAGCAGGACGTCGAGGCCCGGGGTGGAAGGACTCTCGGCGTGGACGACGCGGCCGTCCTCCAGGAAGAGGGTCCCGCGGTCGCGGAGCAGGGCGCCGGTGGCGCGTTCGGCGGCGAGCCGGGTGAGCAAGGGGGAGACTGCGGTGGTCATCTGAGCACCAGCCCTTCGGCCAGCGCGCGGAGTCTGAGGCGGGCGAGGGCGAGGTTGCCGTCGGTCCGGTCGAGCCAGAGGTGGAGGAAGACGCTGCTGTCGAAGCTCGTCTCGACGAAGCGGAGCACGTGGTAGCCGGTGCGCGTGGTGACGATGAGGTCCTCGACGGGTGGTCCCGCCGCGGCGGGTCCGCCGACCGCGCCCGGCTCGCCCGGCGCGGGGGCGAACGACTCGTACTCGGCCGCCGCCCGGGCCAGCTCCGCGGTCTCGGCGGCGGTGGTCTCGTGGTCACCGACGGGCGACTCCCCTGCTGTGCCGAGGGCCAGTCCGCTGCTCCAGTCGACCAGCGCGGCCCCGCGCGCACCCGGCAGGGCCATGGCTTCGAGCAGGCATTCGTCGATCCCGGGCACGCGGGCTCCCCTCCCGGCCGCACGTGCTGAATGCACGGTCCTACGGCGCGACAAGAAGGGAACTTACTCAACTTCCACTCTGCGAAAAGGCGTTCTGGCATTTTCCGCTGGAACATGCGCGGTAGCACGTGGCAGCTTGGCCGGATCGTGTTCGTTTCTGATCAAGAGTGTGATCAGGGGGTCGCCTCCGGGATCGGATCACGACGTCGGCGGCAGATCACCGGCCAACCGGAAGGGCCCTCCCTCCCCTTATCAACGTACCCCTCGTGGCTCGGTGTGCGCAGCAAGTGGTACACGGCCGCCCCGCCCGCCCCCGGGCCCGGACGGATCGCGGCCGCGCGACGGCGCCTGGCGCACCGTTTCGGGGAGCAGCTGGCGCAGGAGATGGAGCGGGCCGCCGCGGAGGGCGTGCGGCCCGGGTGGGACGCCGCGACGGTCTGCGCGTTCGGGCTGTCCCTTCTGGTCCACGCGGTGACCCTGTTGCTGATGGTCTCCGGGATGCTGTTGGTGGTCCTGGGGTGGGACACGGGGGTGCAGCCGGTGGTCGGCGCCCTGCTGCTGGGGCTGGCGGCGGTGCTGCGGCCCCGTACGGTGCGTCTGCCGAAGGGCGCCCCGGTGCCGTACCGGGCGGACGCGCCCCGGCTGTTCGAGCTGATCGACGAGGTCGGGGCGGTGGTCGGGACGTCCGGGGTGCACGCCGTACTGGTGGGGACGCACGGCAACGCGGCGGTGAACGTCTACGGCCTGCGCCGCCGCCGGGTCCTCGACCTGGGACTCGGCCTCTGGGAGATCCTGTCGCCGCAGGAGCGGGTGGCGCTGCTGGGGCACGAGCTCGGCCACTTCGCGCACGGCGACCTCCGCTACGGCCGGGTCACCTCCGGGGCGCTGCACTCCCTCAGGGTCTGGTACTACGTCCTCGCGCCGACCCCGGCGGTGCGGCTGCTGGACCGGTTCGTGAACGCGGCGACCTTGCTGCCCCGCTGGGCGGCGTACGGGACGCTCCTGCTCCTGGACCGGCTGACCCTGCGGGCTTCGCAGCGTGCCGAGTACCTGGCCGATACCGGCGCGGCCCGCGCCGGGTCGGTGGAGGCGGCCCTCGGGCTGCTGGACCGGCTGCTGGTCTCCCGTTCCGTCGGGACGGAGCTGCGGCGGGAGTCGGTGGCGGCGCAGGTGCGGGGCGGGCGCGGCGGCCGGGAGGCCGACGCGCGGGCCGAACCGGGCCTGTGGGAGCGGCTGGCCGCGCACATCGGGGCGGTTCCCGAGAGGGAGTACGAACGGCTGCGCCGGGCCGGAGCCCTGCGCGGCCACAGCGCGGACGACACGCACCCGCCGACCCACCTGCGCCGGCGCCACGCGGCGGCGATCCCCCCGCGGCCCCCGCTGGTCGTCTGCGACGCCGCGCGCGAAGCGGCGGTGGCGGCCGAGCTCGCCGCGCACCGGCCGGAGCTGGCCCTCCATGTGATCCGCGGGCACGCGAACTGACTGCGGACCGCCCCGCCCCGGCGGGTGCGGGTCACGAAGGCCGGGGAGCTTGCCCGATCAGGTGGCGGGGGTCGCAGGCGCCTGCGGGAGCAGACGCTCCGCCAAGATCCCGAGGAGGGCTTCGGCCGGGTGGGCGGCCGCCAGCGTGGGCAGGGTGAGGTCGTCCAGGTGCAGGCCGAGCATCGCGAAGTAGAGGAGCAGCACGCCGTCCCGGTCCCCCGGCAGGCCCGCGTCGAGGTGCCCGGCGATGTTGGCCTCCAGTTCGGCGCCGAGGAACCGCGCCAGTTCCTCCTGAAGTTCGGGCCTGCGGGTGGCCTCCAGCCGCAGCTCCAGCACGGCGATGTGGATGCTGCGCTCGCGGCGCATCCGTTCCAGGAGCCGGCGCAGCAGCACCTCCGTGTCCGGCGGGCCCGCGAGTTCGGCGGCGTCGGGGGCGAGCCGTTCGCGGGTGCGGTGGAGGATCTGCACCAGCAGCTGGCCCCGGTTGGCGAAGTAGTTGGAGGTGGTCCCGGTCGGTACGGCGGCCTCGGCGTCCACGGCGCGCAGGGTCAGCCCCCTGGAGCCCTCGCGTGCCAGGACTTCGATGGCGGCGTCGAGCAGGGCGGCTCGGCGTTGCGGGTTCTGTCGCATGCGCGGATCCCTGGGGTGTGGAGGGGGTCTGGACGGGGTGTGGACGGGCCTTTTCCAAAGCACTGCATACGCAGTGCTCAGCACACGCTAGCGGACCTTCGCGCTCCGGGCCCTCCCCACCGCGGCCCCGCCCGTGCAACCCTGCCCGTCATGGAGCGGATCATCGAGGAGATACGCGAGGACCTGGACCGCCGGATCGGGATCGCCGCGGACCGGCTCGCCGACCGGACCCTGACCGAGGATCCCGCCTACGCCGCCCGGCTCGGGCGGGCCGAGCTGCGCGAGCGGATCCACCTCACCCTGACCCAGGCCGTCGACGGCCTGGTCCGCGGCGCCCGGGGGCTGCCGACCGAGCTGGCCGACGCCCGCGCCACCGGTGCCCTGCGCGCCGAACAGGGGGTGCCGCTCGCCTCCTTGCGGCGGACCTACCGGCGCGGCGGACGGCTGCTGTGGCAGAGCCTGACCGAGGCGGTGGCCGCGCACGACCGGGCGGAGCTTTTGGGGTTGCTGCCGGGGGCGGTGGCGCTGTGGGACGTACTGGACCAGATGACGGACGCCGCCTCGGAGGCCTACCTGCGGACCGAGGCCGAACGCGGCGAGCGCGAACGGGAGCTGCGGACGGCCCTGCTGGACACGCTGCTCGACGGCGGTGGCACCGGCGGCGGTGTGGCCGCGGCGGCCGGGCGGCTGGGACTGGCGGACCGGGGCCGCTTCGCCGTGGTCGTCCTCGGCGCCGGCGCCCCGGGAGCCGGTGGCGCCTCCACCGGAGCGGGCGCCGGACCGGCCGCCGCGCCGGCCACTGTCACCGGGC
>NZ_JBFRER010000131.1:0-25462 GCF_052114405.1 Streptomyces sp. M-16
GCCGCCGACGTGCCCGCGGGCTTCCGCGACGGCGCCGTCGGCGATCCGGCCGGGCGCCCGGCGGGCGCCGGGTCCCGCGGCCGGGCCGCGCGCCGGATCGCCCCCGGCCTGCTCCTGGTGCTGCTGGCCCTCACCGGCCCGTGGCTCGCCGCGCACCCCCTCGGCACCCCGGTCACCGCCCCCTACGCGGCCGCCGGGGAAGGAGCCGTACTGGGCGGCGACCAGCTCGGGCGCGACGTACTGAGCCGGCTGCTCCACGGGGGCGCCGCCCTGATCGGCGGCGCCTTCCTCATCGCCGTCGTCGTCACCCTGCTCGCCACCGTGCTCGGCTGCTTCGCGGTCCTGCACCCCACGCTCGGCCGCGCCGTGGAACGCGCCGCCGACGTCCTCATCCTGCTCCCGCCGGTCCTCGGCATCATGCTCATCGCCCTGGCCTGGCCGGGCGGCGGCCGGTGGGCCGTCATCGCGGCCGCCGTGGTCCTCGGCACCCCGTACGCCGTGCGCGTCGTCGCCTCCGCCGCGGCGCCCCTGGCCCGCGCCGGCTACGTGGAGGCCGCCACCGCCCGGGGGGAGCGGCTGTCCTACATCGCCCTGCGCGAGCTGCTGCCCAACCTGCGCTCCACCGTGCTCGCCCTGTTCGGCCTGCGGTTCGTCGAGGCCGTGTACGTCATCTCGATGGCCGGATTCCTCCAGATCGGCCCGCAGCCCCCCGCCGCGGACTGGGCCCTGATGGTCCGTGAGAACGCGCCCGGCATCCTGCTCAATCCCTGGGCCGTGCTCGCCCCCAGCCTGGCCATCGCCGTCCTCGCCATCAGCTTCAACCTCGCCTCCGCCTCGCTCTCTTCCGGTCCTTCGCGTCCTTCCCGTCCTTCCCGCTCCTCCCGCAAGGCGGACACCACCCCGTGAGCGACCTCGACCCGAGCCCCGACACGTCCGACGCCTCCGCCCCCGCCGCCGTGGTCCGCGGCCTGGAGATCGGCGTCCCGGGCGGGCCGGTCCTGCTGCGGCCGGTCTCCCTGACCGTCCCCGCGGGCCGGATCACCGCCCTGACCGGCCCCTCCGGGTCCGGGAAGACCACCTTGCTGCGCGCGCTGACCGGCCACCTCCCCGAGGGCGCCGCCGTCACCGCCGGAACCCTGGAGGTCCTGGGGACCGAGCCCGGCTCACTCGGCGCCGAGGAACTGCGCCTGCTGCGCCGTACCCGGATCGCCTACGTCGGCCAGGACCCCGGCTCCGCCCTCAACCCCCGCATGCGGATCCGCCGGATCGTCGCGGAGACCGCCGTCGACCCGGGCGGGGCGGCCGTCCTCGCCCTGCTGCGCGAATGCCGGCTCCCGGTCGACGACGGCCTGCCCGAGCGCAGGCCCACCGCGGTCTCCGGCGGCCAGCAGCGGCGCGTGGCCCTGGCCAGGGCGCTGGCCCGCGAGCCGGAGCTGCTGCTGCTGGACGAGCCCACCGCCGGGCTGGACCCCGCCCTGCGCGACGAGATCGGCGTGCTGCTGCGGCAGCTGGCCGCCGCCCGCGGGCTGACCGTCGTGCTGGCCTGCCACGACCCCGAACTGGTCGAAGCCTGCGCCGACCGGGTGGTCCGGCTCCCGGGTCCACCGCAGCCGCAGCCGCAGCCGCAGCCGGCCCCGGGCTCCCGGCCGCGGTCCCCGTCCGTACGAGCCCCCGTGACGCCCCCGCCGGCCGCTCCGGCCGCCGCTCCGGTGCCCGCCGACCCCGCGCGCGGGCTCCACGCCCGCGGGGTCGGCGTGGCCTTCACGCACCGGGCCGGGCGCCACCGGGCCCTGGACGCGGTGGACTTCGACGCGGAACCCGGCACGGCCACGGCCGTCGTCGGCCCCTCCGGCTCCGGCAAGACCACCCTGCTGCGCGTTCTGGCCGGGCTCCACGCCCCCGACTCCGGCACGCTCACCCTGGACGGTGTCCCGCTCGCCGCCACCGTCCGCCGGCGTGCCCGGGAGCACCGCCGCAGGGTGCAGCTGGTCCCGCAGAATCCGCTGGACGCGCTGAACCCGGCCCGCACGGTGGGCTCCGCCCTGGCGCGGCCCCTGCGGCTGCACGGGGGCCCGCGGGGTCCCCGTAGCGGCGCGGAGGTCGCCCGGCTCCTCGAACAGGTGGAGCTGCCCGCCGAGTTCGCGGGCCGCTACCCGGCCGAGCTGTCCGGCGGGCAGCGCCAGCGGGTCTCCCTCGCCCGCGCCCTGGCCACCGCGCCGGACGTGCTGCTGTGCGACGAGATCACCTCGGCCCTGGACCCGGACACCTCCGTCGCGGTCATGGAGCTGCTGCGCCGCCTGCGGGCCGAACGGCGTATGACGGTGGTGCTGGTCAGCCACGAGCCGGACCTGGTCGCGGCCTACACGCTGACCGCACACCTGCTGGAGGCGGGCAGGCTGTCCGCGTCCGGTCCCACGGAGGCGGTTCTGGCCGGGCTGTGACGGGGTGTGCGGATATCGATACACAATGAAGATCAAAATGGGTTCGGCTTGCCCAAGGTGCGCGCCGCCGGGCGGGCGGGGGCCTTCGGTCCCCCGCCCGGCGGCCCGGCCGGGCGCCCCGCTGCTCGTGCGCGAACGGCGGCAGCACCGGGTCTGACCCGGCGGCCCGTCGCCCTGGCGGCGGCCGTCCCGCGGCCCGTCGAGGCCCCGGCCGAGCCCCGCCGCCCGAGCCGGCCGGCCGATCCACGCGTTGCGCGGCGGCGGGCCGCGGGGGAGGGTCGGTGAGGGTTCCCTCGCAGGAAGGCCGGACCATGCCCATCGCCACCGTCAACCCCACCACCGGCACCACGCTGCTGACCTTCGACGAGCTCGACGCCGACGGCATCGAGCTCGCCCTGGCCGAGGCCGCGCGGACCGCCGCCTCCTACCGCCGCACCACCTTCGCCGAACGCTCCGCGCTGCTCACCCGCGCCGCCGACCTCCTGGAGGCCGAAGCGGAGGACATCGCCCGCACCATGACCATCGAGATGGGCAAGCCCCTCGCCGCGGCCCGCGCCGAGGCCCTCAAGTGCGTGAAGGCGATGCGCTGGTACGCCGACCGCGCCGAGTCCCTCCTCGCCGACGAGCGGCCCGCCGACGGTGACGTGGCCGACTCGGGAGCCGCGGCCGTCCGGGTGAGCTACCGGCCGATCGGCGTCGTCCTCGCCGTGATGCCCTGGAACTTCCCGCTCTGGCAGGTCGTGCGCTTCGCCGCGCCCGCCCTGATGGCCGGCAACGTCGGTCTGCTCAAACACTCCTCGAACGTCCCCCAGACGGCCCTGTACCTCGGCGACCTCTTCGAACGGGCGGGCTTCCCGCTCGGCTGCTTCCAGACCCTGCTCATCGGCTCGGCCGCGGTCGAAGCGATCCTGCGCGACCCGCGGGTGGCCGCCGCCACGCTGACCGGCAGCGAGCCGGCCGGCCGCGCGGTCGCCTCCGTCGCCGGGGACGAGGTGAAGAAGACCGTCCTGGAACTCGGCGGCAGCGACCCGTACATCGTGATGCCCTCGGCCGACGTGGCCCGCGCGGCCCGCACCGCCGTGACCGCCCGGGTGCAGAACAACGGCCAGTCCTGCATCGCCGCCAAGCGGTTCATCGTCCACACCGACGTCTACGACGAGTTCGCCGGGCTCTTCACGGCCGGCATGGCCGCCCTGACCGTCGGCGACCCGATGCTCGCCTCCACCGACGTCGGCCCGCTGGCCACCGAGGCAGGGCGCGCGGACGTGGAGGAGCTCGTCGAGGACGCCGTCCGGCAGGGGGCCACGGTACTGTGCGGCGGCGGACGCCCGCCCGGTCTGCCGGACGGCTGGTTCTACGAGCCCACGGTCCTGGCCGACGTCACCCCGGACATGCGGATCGACCTGGAGGAGACCTTCGGCCCCGTGGCCACCCTGTACCGGGTGGGGAGCCTGGACGAGGCGGTGGAGCGGGCCAACCACACGCCCTTCGGCCTGAGTTCCAACGTCTGGACCCGGGACGAGGCCGAGCTCGAACGCTTCGCCCGGGACCTGGAGGCCGGCGGTGTCTTCGTCAACGGCATGACCGCCTCCCACCCGGCGCTGCCCTTCGGCGGGGTCAAGCGCTCCGGGTACGGGCGGGAGCTGTCCGGGCACGGCATCCGGGAGTTCTGCAACATCACCACCGTGTGGCGGGCAGCGGATCCGGGGTGAGCGGGCGGCCGGCGCCGCCCGGCCGCGCGTCCGCCGGTTCCATCAGGCCGACGACGTGGTCGGTGACCAGGTCGAGGAGGTCGGCAGTGGCCCTGGCGTCCCCGAGCACGAGGGCGTTCAGGGTCATTCCGTCGGTCATGGCGGCCAGGTAGCGGGCCAGCACGGTGACCGGCACGCGCGGTTCGAGCCGCATGTCGCGGCCCAGCTGCCCGAGGAGCTCCGCGTACGTCTCGCAGTACAGCTCGTACTGGCGGCGCGCCAGGTGCTCGAACCCGGGCCGGCGCAGGGCGTACTGGGTGAGCTCGTAGGTCAGCATGTGCTCGCCGGGCCGGTCGCAGACGTGGTCCCAGTACGCCTGGAAACCGGCCCGGACCGTCTCGCGCAGGGTGGGCTTCGGGCGGATCGCCTCCCGCACCACCGTGATGTAGTGGGCGGTGATCGCCTCGATGACGGATTCGAGGAGGGCCTGCTTGGACGCGAAGCAGTAGTGGAAGACGCTCAGGGACACCCCCGCCTCGGCGGCGATGGAGCGGGTCGTGGTCCGGGCGACGCCGTCGCGGGTCATCGCGCGGATCGCCGCTTCGGTCAGCTGACGGCGCCGCTCGGCCGAGGGCATCCGGGCCATGGGGGTCCTTTCGGTGCGGGTACGCGTGCGGGTTCGGCTACGGCTACGGGTACCGCTACGGCTGCGGCCACGGGGCGGGGAACGCGGCGGGGGGGGGGGGGGGGGGGGCGTAGCGGGCCGGGGTGGCGGCGAACCGGGCGGTGTCCACCCCGCCGTCGCCGGTCGTGGTGGACCAGGCCGTCTGCCAGTTGCTGCCGTCGGCCGAGACCTCGATGCGGTACGACTTCCCGTACGCGGCCTCCCAGTCGAGGGTGACGCGCCGGATCGTGTGCGCGGATCCGAGGTCGAACTGCACCCACTGGTCGTCGTTCCACTCGCTGGCCCAGCGGGTGCCGGTGTCCCCGTCGACGGCCTTGCCCGGCGAGTAGTCGACGAAGGGGTTCCACCACTCGGTGGAGCTGGCCGAGGCGGGGGTCCGGGAGGCGAGGTTGACCTCGGCCCGGTGGCTCTCCGTGGCCCCCCAGGTGTGCAGGTAGGACTCGGCGCCCCGCATCAGGTCGTCGACCACGCCCTGGCCGCCGACCTGCCTGATGTCCTCGATCCAGTCGGGGACCATGCCGTAGTGGGCGGCGCCGTCGGTGTTGAGGTCCCAGGTCCGCGAGCCGGTGGTCTGCCGGTCGACGACCGAGCCGCCGTCGGCGGTGCGGAAGGGGTAGCGGACCGGGTTGGGGGTGTTCGCGCCGCGGGGACCCGGCCAGCCGCCGACCCCGTTCATGTCGGTGCCGTACCCGTAGCCCACGTCGTACTTGTCGCGCAGGGCCTTGGTCCGGGCCGCCTCGGCGGTGAAGCCCTCGGATCCGTTCATGTACTGGGCGGCGAACCCGCCGAGCTTGTAGAGCCGCTCGGTCCAGCCCAGGTCCATCCAGCTGTGCGAGGAGATCACGCCGGGGTAGGACTCGGACTCCAGGATGTCGAAGGCCTGCCCCGCGGCCTTGACGCCCATGTGGTCGACCTCCAGCATCATGTTGCGTTTCATCATGCCGCGCACCGCGTAGGCGCCCAGGTCGGTCAGTCCGCGCGCGTTGCACTGCGCGCCGGCGGCGTAGGAGGGCACCGAGACGCCCGCCGGGAGCTCCTTCTGGGCCTGCGGAGCCGGTGCGAGGCCGATGGGGTTGTCGTGCTGGGGGCCCGCGCACTCCTCGGTCTTCCAGAAGGTGCCGGTGGACAGGAACTGCCCCACGTTGATCGCGGTGCCGAGCGTGCCCTCGTCGAAGCGGACGCCGCACAGGGCGTTGTCGAACTTGTGGCACAGGAACATGCTGCGCACGCCGAGCCCGTACAGCTCGTCCAGGCCGCGGTCGATGTCCGCCTTGCTGCACTGGGCGACGTCCAGGATCTGCTTGCAGCCGAAGGGCTCGGAGGTCTCCACGCCGAGGACGACGGCCAGTTTGCCCTGCTTGACCACCTCACGGGCCTGCGCGGAGTCGGTGACGATCCGGAACCAGCCCTTTCCGGGGCCGCCGTACATCTTGTCGATGTAGGCCTGCATGTCGTACGTCTTCTGGGCCTCCAGGCGGATGGCGGTCATCTCGTCGCAGCCGCGGTCCTTGAAGAAGTAGACCGAGCAGATCACGCCGTTGGTGACGAGGTCGTTGACGAGGACGCGCTCGCCGCCGCGCCAGGCGCGTTCGATCCAGGCGTAGTAGTTCTGCTGGTGGGTGAGCGAGTCGTGGGCGGGCCAGTCCTTGAAGGTGGGCCAGCCGACGGGGTCGTGCTTGCCGTCCCCGCCCTTGGTGATCATGTCGAAGACGGCGAGGGAGCCGTCGGGGTAGTGCTCGGGGCAGTCCTTGAGCGCGTCGGCCACCCCGAGGTCGGAGAAGGGCTTGCCGCAGATCAGGCGCCCGCCGAAGCCCTCGTTGGACATGATGTGGTCGTGGGCGTCGACGAAGCCGCGGACCCGTCCCTTGTCGTCGGTGCCCTTGAAGGGCTCGCCGGTGACGTTGATGTCGGAGTCGGGCTGCGGGCGTGCGGTCGGGGTCCACCAGCCGGCGTCGGCCGAGGAACTGGGCACGGGCCCCAGCACCATGGCCAGTACGGCGGCGAGGAGCAGCGACAGGAGTGCGAAGGGCCGGCGCCTGCGGCGGGGCCGCGGCGGGCGTGGGGAGCGAGGGTGAGGGGTCAAGGTCATCACTCGTGTCTTCGGTCGGCGGGGGGCGCGGTCGAATCCGGGCATGAATTGTCATGCCCCGCACAAACGGTGCGTCGAGAATCGCGAGTGGCGCGGAAGGAGTCAAGGGTCCGGGACGGATGACCTGATGACGCCCTTCCCCGGCACCCCGCCACCCCGTCGGTCGGTCCCGCGCCCGCGGCGGTCCGGGCCGGGAGCGTCGTCGGGCCCGGCCGGCGGGCGGCGTTCCGGCAGGGGACCCCGAACGCGCAGGTGAGGGACTCGCTGCCGGCCGACCCGCTGGTTCCCGGTCCGTACATCCCCAAATCCAGGGGGTCGCGGCGCCCGCGATCCGGCTCACCATGGAATCGAAACCGGACGTGCGCGGACGGGTCGGGCGTCGAGGCCGAGGTGTCGGCCTCCACCGGTCCTCCGGCGTACGGCACCGGCCCCGAAAGGGGATTCCGGTGCGGAGGTCCCGGGCGTGCCACGCAGTTGGACGATGCTCGCCCTCGGCACCTGTGGTCAGACCGCCGGTGCCACCGCGCTCTACGGGCTGCCCTACCTGCTCCCCGCCCTCCAGGAGGAGCTGGGGCTCTCCCTGGCCGGTGCCGGGCTGCTCGTCTCCTGCCCGGTCTTCGGGATCCTGCTCGGTCTGATCGGCTGGGGAGCCGTCGCCGACCGGTTCGGCGAGCGGCCGGCCCTGACCGCCGGGCTGCTCGCCGCCGGGCCCTGGCCGGCGCCGCCGCCGTCCGGGGGGCGGTGCCGCTGGGCGTGCTGCTGGTGCTGGCCGGCGCCGCCGGATGCTCCGTCAACTCCGCCTCCGGGCGCCTGGTCATCGGTCGGTTCCCGCCCGCCCGGCGCGGTATCGCGATGGTGGTGCGGCAGGCCTCACAGCCGCTGGGCACCGCGCTGGCCGCCGCGGTCTTCCCGCCGCTGGCCCGCCTCGCGGTCCTGGCCGGGGCCTTCGGGTTCGGCGCGGCGCTGAGCGGGGCCGCCGGGGTGGCGATCGCCCTGCGCGCCGTCGATCCGCCGCGCCCCGCGAAGCGGGAGGGCGCCCGGGCACCCGCGCCCTACCGGAGCGGCTACCTGTGGCGGATCCACGCGGCGGCCGGACTGCTGTGCGTGCCGCAGTTCGTGGTCACCGGGTTCTCCCTGCTGTTCCTGACGCAGGCGCGCGGCTGGTCCGTCGGCGCGGCCGCCGGTGTGCCGTCCGTGGCCAGCCTGGCCGGGGCCGGCGTGCGGCTGTTCGCCGGCTGGTGGTCCGACCGGGTCGACAGCCGGATCGCTCCGATGCGCGTACTGGCCGCGGCCACCGTCGTCGACCTCGGCCTGCTCGTGGCGGGTACCGCCCGGGACTCGCCCGCCGCGCCGGTGGCGCTGCTGCTGGCCTGCGGGCTGACGGTGAGCAGCAACGGGCTGCACAACACGGCGGTCGCCGAATACGCGGGCCCCGACTGGGCGGGCCGCGCCCTGGGGGTGCACGGGATGGCGCAGCACGCCGCGGTGGTGCTCGTACCGCCGCTGGCGGGAGCCCTGATCGCGGGCCACGGCTACGTCGCCGCCTTCGCCCTCGCGGCGGCCTTCCCGGCGCCGGCCGTGGCGCTGCTCCCGGCGRCCGACCGCGGCGCGCGGTGGCCCGGCCCCGAGACCGTCCCGGACCCCGGCGCCGGCACGCGGGCCGCGGCGGGGCCGCCTATCGTCGAGGTATGAGCGAGACGGTCGTGGTGTACGAGTACCCCTCAGGGGACTCCCCGCCYGGGGACTCCGCCTCCGGGGACGAACGGCCCCCGCTGCGGGTGCACGCGGCGCCCGCGGCCCCGGGCCGGACCTCCGTCCGGGGGCCGAGGACCCTGTGCGGCAGGGACACCTTCGCCATGGAGACGGCACCCTGGCGGCCCGCCGAACATCCGGACGCCCCCTGGTACCCGCCCCGGTACGCCGACCGGGTCTGCCCCGCCTGCGAGGACGCGGCCGGCGAGGGCTGACCGCGGCGGAGGCGGGCGCGCGCCGGCACGCGACCGCGCAGCGGTGGGGTCAGTTACCGGGGGCCATGTCGTAGGTGACCCACATGGTCCGCGTGGCCACCTGGTCGTACTTGGCGCGCGCCCGGTGGTTGTCGTCGGCGGTGATCCAGCGCACCACGCTCCACCCGCGCTCCCCGGCCAGCGCGCGCAGCGCCCCCAGCAGCAGGTCGGCGGCGCCCGAGCCCCGGTGCTCCGGGACCACGAACAGGTCGTCCAGGAAGCAGCCCACCGTCGCGGACAGCGGCCGGGCGAAGGGGCGGTAGTGGGCCAGCCCAAGGAGGCGGCCCGAGGCGTCCTCGGCGACCAGCGCGCCGACCTCGCGCCCGGGGTCGTTCACCCACGCCCACACCGTCGCGGCCGCCTCCTCGGTCTGCTCCACGCGGTAGAAGTCGGCGTAGCCGCGGTAGAGGGCGCGCCACTGGTCGAAGTCCCCGGGACGGACGGCGCGGACGATGATGTCGGACATGGCGGGGCAGCTCCTGTGATCGGGGGCGGGTGCCGCGGCGGAGGGGTCCTCCTCCGCCGAGGCAACCGATCATGCGGGAGCCGGGCGCCGTGCGGGCCTGCCACGGTGTCGAAACGCCGGCCGCGAGCCCGCCGCCGTGGACAGGTCGGCGGGGCCCGCGGGGGGTGCGCCGGGGCGCACGGGATCCCTCAGCAGATCCGCGGCAGCTGTTCCCCGACCGGCAGGTCGACCACCCGGGTGCCGCCGAGGCCGGTCCGCGCCACGACCATGCCCGGGTGATCGGCGACGACCTCGCCGATCACCGCCGCGTGCCGGCCCAGCGGGTGGGCGCGCAGGGCGTCGAGGACGGCGTCGGCGTGCTCGCGGGGCACGAAGGCGACGAGCTTGCCCTCGTTGGCCACGTAGAGCGGGTCGAGCCCGAGGATCGCGCAGGCGTTCGCGACGGCCTCGGGGACCGGGACCCGGCCCTCGTGGAGGACGACCCCGGTGCCGGAGGCGGCGGCGATCTCGTTCAGGGAGGCCGCCAGGCCGCCCCGGGTGGGGTCGCGCAGGACGTGCAGGTCGGGGGTGACCGCGAGCATGCTCTGCACGAGCCCGCCCAGGGCCGCGCAGTCGCTCTCGATGTCGACGCCGAACTCCAGGCCCTCGCGGACGCTCATGATCGCGACGCCGTGCAGGCCGATCTCGCCGCTGACGATCACCACGTCGCCGGGGACCACCCGCTGCGGGCGCAGGTCCACCCCCTGTGGGATCAGCCCGATCCCCGCCGTGTTGACGTAGATGCCGTCCCCGTGGCCCGCCTCGACGACCTTGGTGTCCCCGGTCGCGATCTCCACGCCCGCGGTCCGCGCGGCGGCGCCCATGGCCTCGGCCACGCGCGCCACCGCGGACATCTCGACGCCCTCCTCCAGGATGAACCCGCAGGACAGGTAGGCGGCACGGGCGCCGCTCATGGCCAGGTCGTTGACCGTGCCGTTGACCGCCAGGTCCCCGATGCTCCCGCCGGGGAAGAACAGCGGCCGCACGACGTAGGAGTCGGTGGAGAAGGCGAGGCGTACGCCGCCGAGCGAGAGGGCCGCCGAGTCCCCGAGCTGGGCCAGCGCCTCGCCGCCGAAGGCGGGGGCGAACAGGTGCTGGACCAGTTCGGCGGAGAGCGCGCCGCCCCCGCCATGTCCCATGACCACCCGGGGGTGGTCGCGCAGGGGGGCGGGGCAGGTCCAGCCGGTGACGTCGAGGACGGTCTCGGACGGTGCGGTCTCAGGCAACGGGGCTCGCCTCCAGTGCGGTCTTCGAAGCGGCGGCCGGCCCGGCCTGCGGTGCGGGGTCCGGCTGCGCGTCCGGGGCCGCGTCCGGCACGGGATCCGGTGCGGGGACCGGCGTGGCGCCCGGTGTGGCGCCCGGCGCCGGGACCGGCGCGGCGCCGGAGGCCGCCCGCGGTGCGGCGGCGGGCAGGTCGAGGCGGCGGTAGAGGTAGTACGCCGCGCAGGCGCCCTCGCTGGACACCATGGTGGCGCCCAGCGGGTTGCGCGGCGTGCACGGACCGCCGAAGGCCTCGCACTCGTGCGGTTTCAGCAGCCCCTGGAGCACCTCCCCGCTCCGGCACTCGGCCGGCTCGCGGGTGGTGATGCCGGTGACCGAGAAGCGGTGCTCGGCGTCGAACTCCCGGTAGCGCGGCGACAGCCGCCAGCCGCTGCGCGGGATGACCCCGATGCCCCGCCAGGCCCGGTCGGTGACCTCGAAGACGTCCTCCAGCATGGCGAGCGCGGCCGGGTTGCCCTCCGGGCGGACGGCGCGCGCGTAGGCGTTGTCGACGGTGTGCTCGCCGCGCTCCAGCTGCAACACGGTCCGGCGCACGCCTTCGAGGATGTCCAGCGGCTCGAAGCCCGTGACGACGATCGGCACCCGGTGGCGCGCCGCCAGCTCCGGGTACTCGCCCGTCCCCATCACGCTGCACACGTGCCCGGCGGCCAGGAAACCCTGCACCCGGCAGCTCGGAGACCGCATGATCGCCTCGATCGCCGGGGGCACCCGCACGTGGGAGACCAGCAGGCTGAAGTTGCGGATGCCGAGCTTGCGCGCCTGGTACACGGTCATGGCGTTGGGCGGGGCGGTGGTCTCGAAGCCGATGCCGAAGAAGACCACCTCCCGCCCCGGGTTCTCCCGCGCGATCCGCAGGGCGTCCAGCGGCGAGTACACGACCCGTACGTCGCCGCCCTCGCCCCGCACCCGGAACAGGTCGCGGCCGGTGCCGGGGACGCGGAGCATGTCCCCGAAGGAGCAGAAGATCACCCCGGGGCGGGAGGCGATCTCCAGCGCCTTGTCGATGACCTCCAGCGGCGTGACGCACACCGGACAGCCGGGCCCGTGGATCAACTCGACCTGATCGGGCAGGAGCTGGTCGATGCCGTGCCGGATGATCGTGTGGGTCTGGCCGCCGCAGACCTCCATCAGCGCCCAGGGCCGGGTCACCGTGGAGCGGATCTCGTCGAGGAGCCGGCGGGCCAGTGCCGGGTCCTGGAACTCGTCGATGTACTTCACCGCGGTGCGTCCTCCTGCCGGACATCGGTCCCGTGGGCCGTGGCGGGCCGTGCGACGGGCGCCGCCGGATCGTCGGCGAAGGGCCAGTCGCCGCCGCCCGCCTGGGCCGCCTGCTCCCAGGGGTCGCCGAACTCCTCCTGGAGCATTCCGAGTTGCGCGAAGAGTTCGAGGGTCTGCAGGGCGGACTCCTCGTCCAGCCGCTGGAGGGCGAACCCCACGTGGACGATGGCGTACTCGCCGACCCGGAGGTCCGGCAGGTACTCCAGGCAGACCTCCTTCTGCACGCCGCCGAAGTCGACGGTCGCCATGCGCGTGCCGTCCCTCTCCCCGATCTCAAGCACTCTGCCGGGTACCGCCAGGCACATGGGCTTCTCCTCGTCGTGGGTGGTGCGTGACGTGTCCGGCGGCCGCCACCATGAGCTGGCCCAGCGCCAGCCCGCCGTCGCCCGGCGGGACCGTGCGGTGCCGCAGGACGGTGAATCCCCGTTCGCGCAACAGGCGTGCGCAGGCGGAGGAGAGCAGGGTGTTGGCGAAGACCCCGCCGGTGAGGGCCACCGTGTCCAGGCCGTGCCGGTCGCGGGCGAGTCCGCAGAGCACGGCGACGAGGTCCGCGACGCCGGCGTGGAAGCGGGCGGCGATCACCGGCCGGCCGGACCCCGCCCGCACGTCGGCCGCCACCGCCGCCAGTACGGGCGCCGGATCGGCGATGACCGGGCCGGTCGCACCGGCCCCGGGCAGCCGCACGGCGAAGGCGTAGCCGGGACCGGCGGCGGGCGCCCCGAACGCGGCGCCCTCCAGCTCGATGGCGGCCTGCGCCTCGTACCCGGCGCGCTGGCAGACGCCCGCCAGGGAGGACACCGCGTCGAAGAGCCGGCCCATGCTGGAGGTGGGGGCGCAGTTCAGGCCGCGCTCCAACTGGGTTTCCAGGACCCGTAGTTCGGTGGGCGGGCAGGCCGCGGTGCAGGGCAGGTCCGCAGCCCGGTCCAGGCCGGCGGCCCACAGGTGGGCCAGGGCCATCCGGTAGGGCCGCCGCACGGCCGCGTCACCGCCGGGCAGCGGTACGTAGGCCAGGTGCGCGAAGCGGGTGTACCCGGCGTAGTCGGCGAGGAGGACCTCCCCGCCCCAGACGGCGCCGTCGTCCCCGTAGCCGGTGCCGTCGAAGGCGACGCCGATCACCCGCCGGGAGCCGTCGAGGCCGTGTTCGGCGAGCGCGGAGGCGACGTGCGCGTGGTGGTGCTGTACGCCGGCCCGCGGGCGGGCTCCCGCCTGCTCGCGGGCCCAGCGGCCGGAACGGTAGCCCGGGTGCAGGTCGGCGGCGAGGAGCACGGGGGTGACCCCGGTGAGGGACTCCAGCTGCCGCTCCGCCCGCTCGAAGGCGTACCGGGTGGCCAGGTCGTCCATGTCGCCCGTGTGGGCCGACAGCCAGGCCCGGCGCCCTTCGCCGAGGCAGAAGGCGTTCTTGAGGTCGCCGCCCACGGCGAGCGTGGCGGGGACCGGCAGCGGCAGGGTCAGGGGCAGCGGCGCGTACCCGCGGGAGCGGCGCAGGACCAGGGGTTCGCCGTCGCAGACCCGCACGACGGAGTCGTCGCAGGGCACGTGGATCGGCCGGTCGTGGGTCAGCCAGGCGTCGGCGAGTCCGGAGAGGCGCTCCAGTGCCTCGGCGTCGTCGGTGACGATGGGCTCGCCCGAGAGGTTCCCGCTGGTCATCACCAGCAGGCGCGGGCCCCGCGGGTCCCCGTCCAGGCCGAGCAGCAGGTGGTGGAGGGGGGTGTACGGGAGCATCACGCCCAGGTCGGGGCTGCCGGGGGCGACCCCCGGCAGCGGGGCGCCGTCGGGGCGGCGGCGCAGCAGCACGATGGGCCGCACCCCGCCGGTGAGCAGCTCCCGTTCCTCGGGGCCGAGGTGGGCGAGGGCCTCGACGTCGGAGAGGTCCCGGGCCATCAGCGCGAAGGGCTTGTCCCCGCGGTCCTTGCGGCGGCGCAGCTCGGCGACGGCCCCGGGCCGGGTGGCGTCACAGGCCAGGTGGTACCCGCCGAGCCCCTTCACGGCCAGGACCGCCCCCGCGGCCAGCAGCGCGCGGGCCTCCGCGACGGGATCGGCGCAGGCTTCCCCGCTCGGAGGCCGCCCGGTCAGCAGCCGCAGCCGGGGCCCGCAGGCCGGGCAGGCGACGGGCTGCGCGTGGAAGCGGCGGTCGGCCGGGTCGGCGTACTCGCGGGCGCAGTCGGCGCACATCGGGAAGCGGTCCATCGTGGTGTGGGCCCGGTCGTAGGGCAGCCCGGTGACGATGGTGAAGCGGGGCCCGCAGTGCGTGCACGTGATGAAGGGGTGGCGGTGGCGGCGGTCGGCCGGGTCCGCGAGCTCGGCGAGGCAGTCCGCGCAGGTGGCGACGTCGGGGGAGACCAGCGTCCGGGCCGGGCC
Source organism: Streptomyces sp. M-16 (assembly GCF_052114405.1). Taxonomy (NCBI): domain Bacteria; kingdom Bacillati; phylum Actinomycetota; class Actinomycetes; order Kitasatosporales; family Streptomycetaceae; genus Streptomyces; species Streptomyces sp. M-16. Next base: position 14,335 of record NZ_JBFRER010000131.1, read on the forward strand.
GCCGGACCGGGAGGCGACGATGGTGAAGCCTGCGCCGCCGGAGAGGGGGACCGGGCGGTGGTCGACGGCGTCCACCACGGCCAGCGGCGGGGCGTCGGCCGCGAGCCGCTCGCAGAACTGCGACACGGCGGCGGCGGAGCCCTCCACCTCGGCGACCACCCCCTCCGGGGTGTTGGTGACGTGCCCGGCGAGGCCGAGGCCGGTGGCGCGGGTGTAGACGTAGGGCCGGAAGCCGACCCCCTGCACCACGCCCCGTACGGTGACCCGTCGGCGTTCCAGGTGCTCCATCAGCGGGTCTGGGCCACGGCGGGGCCGGGCCGGCCGTGGCCGTGGTGACCGTGATCGGGATCGTCGTGGTCGTGGTCGTGGGTGTGACCCGGCCCGTGCTCGTGTCCGTGTCCGTGACCGTGGTGGCTGCCCTCGTGCCGCTGCCGGGCCATCACGGGAGCGTGTGCCCGCGCCCCCGCCCCGACCGCCAGGGCGCGGTCCAGCAGGAGGCCCGTCCCCTCGTCCGCGCGGACCGAGGTGAGGACCACCTCCACCCCCGGGTTGACCCGCTGGACGTTGGCGCGGAAGGCCGCCTCGTCGAACTCGACGGCCGCCGCGATGTCGGTCTTGGTGACCACGACCAGCTGGGCCAGCCCGAAGGCGGTCGGGTACTTCAGCGGCTTGTCCTCGCCCTCGGTCACCGACGCGAGGACCACGCGCAGCGACTCCCCGAGGTCGTACGAGGCCGGGCAGACCAGGTTCCCCACGTTCTCCACGAACAGCAGCCGCGTCTCCTCGGGCAGCCACCCGTCCAGGTGGCGCCCCAGCATCGAGGCCTCCAGGTGGCAGAGCCCGTCCGTGAGCACCTGCTTGACGGGTACGCCCGAACGGGCCAGGCGCAGCGCGTCGTTCTCGGTGGCGAGATCGGCCGTCAGGGCCGCCACGGGCACGCCCCGCTCCCGGGCCAGTAACAGCTCCCGCTCCAGCAGCGCCGTCTTCCCGCTGCCGGGGCTGGAGAGCAGGTTGACGACCGCCGTCCCCCGGGAGGCGAGTTCGGCGCGCAGGGCGCGCGCCGCCCCGTCGTTCTTGGCGAGCACCGCCTGCTGCAGATCGACCACTCGGCACATGGTTCAGGCCTCCTCGGGGATCGGTTCGCGGCAGGAGGCCGCGCCCGGGGCGTCCTCCCAGGTCACGTTGAGGATGCGCAGTTCGCGCCCCGTGAGCAGTTCCACCGCGGTGGCCCGTCCGCAGACGGGGCAGCACAGGTCGGGCGGCATACCCACCGCCCACGCTCCGGCACAGTCCGCGCAGCGGGCGCTGGCCGTCACGGAGCGCGTGACGAGTTCGGCGCCTTCGAGGACCGTTCCGGCACAGGCCAGTTCGAAACAGAAGGCCAGGGAGTCCGCCACCACACCGGCCAACTCCCCGACCTGGAGCTCCACGCGGCGCACGGCGCTCGCCGCGCCCGCCCGGGCCGCCTCTTCCACCTGGCCCACGACGGCCATGGCGATCGACATCTCGTGCATCGGACTCCGTCCTGCCGGGGCTCATTACACCGGCAGGACGCGGGAGGCGCGGGCGGGCACGCCGGTGCGCCGCACGCCCCGTACGCCATTCGGGCGCCGGGGCGGGGCGGGGCTCACATACAGCGCATGCGCAGGTATCGCTTGAGGTCGGGGAGGAACTGCGCGAGGACGGCGACCAGGGCCACGGCGGCGGCTCCGCCGATGACGGCCTTCTTCATGGGGTTCTCCTCAGTTCACGGCGGTTCGGGTGGACGGTGGCGACGGCGTCGGCCGCGGCCCCCTGCGGTTCCTCCTCCCGGAGCAGGTCCAGGAGCATCCGTACGGCCTCCGGCACCGCGGCGGCCACCGGGCCGCTCAGCCCGATGCCCTCCTCGACGCAGGCGGGCTCGCAGCCGACGACGAGGGTCCGCCGGGGCGGGGTGGCTCCGGTGCCCGCGCACAGCGTGCCCAACAGGGCCAGGACGGTGTCGGGGGACATGTGGTGGCCGTCGAGGACGGCGGCGCCGGGGGAGCCGGGGGAGCCGGGTCCCGGGGACAGGGGGCCCGCATCCCCGGCGGACGCGTCGATCAGGTACAGCGTGCCGGGGACGCCGCCGCGCGCGGTGGCGTCGACCAGGACGAGCGTGTCGTAGCCGTCCAGGAGCTGGTAGGCCAGGTGGACCCCGCGCACCCCGAAGTCCACCGCCTCCACGTGCGCCGGCAGCGGGTGCGCCGCCAGGGCGCGCACCGCCTCGACGCCGAAGCCGTCGTCGCCGAGGAAGACGTTGCCGATGCCGGCGACCAGGACCGCGCCGCTCACGCGTCCTCCAGCGGGGTGACCTCGTCGGGCTGGAAGTACAGGAACCGGCCCTGCTCCCGGCGGATGTCGGCGCCCGGGTCCCCCTCCACCGTGACGGCGAGGTGCACCCCGCCGTCCACGTCGTGCAGGACGGCCTCGACCAGGGCGGAGCGGCCCTGGAGGAACAGGTCCTGGGCGTCGGTGCGCCGCAGGCCCGGCCGGAGCAGCACCCGGCTGCCCGGTCCCACGAAGACCCCGCCGACCCGGATCCGCTCCGGCGCCGGATCCGCTCCCGCCGGGTCCCACCAGGGGGCCTCCGGCCGGAACACGGCCTCCCCGTCGGGGACCTCCGTCAGGGTGGACGGCCCGTCGAAGGCGTCCGGTCCGGTGACCTCCCGCAGTCCGCGCACGGCGCCGTGCAGCCGTTCCAGGACCTCGGGCGGCATCGAATCGGCGAGCTCGATCACGGCGGCCGCGCGGGCGTCCGTCCCGCGCGCCTCGCGCTTCTCCTCCTCGGTGAGGGTCGCGGTGCGCAGCGCGAGGATCTCGTCGATCTCCAGGGCGTCGTACATCGCCCCGGCGCTCTCCGGCGCGATCGCGGGATGGTCCTCCAGGATGATCGGGGAGGACAGGACCACGTCGGAGCGGCCGTCGCCGCCCGCCAGCACCGGCCAGGTGTGCCGGTTGTCGCACGCGGCGACGGCCTCCCGGGCCCACTCGGGCGGGTCGGTCATCGACAGGAAGGAGCCGGCGTCCAGCCCCAGCAGGAGGTGGGCGGCGACGAGCGAGCGCGGCAGGGCCGCCTCGCGGGTGGCCCCGTCCCCGTCGGCGGGGGTCCAGGCACTGGTGTTCTCCACGACCGCGGTGAGCTTCAGCACCCGGTAGGGGCCGTCGAGTTCGGCCGCCGAGAGCCGTACCCGGCCCTCGGCCTCCTCGGTGCGCCGCAGCAGGCGGCCGACGGCGCGCCCCGAGCCGTCCAGCACCGGTTCGCTCTCCTCCCGGGCCGGCCGGGTGAAGGGGAGCACGACCCCCTCACCGGCCAGCGCGGCCACGGGGACGGCGAGTTCGACCCGTTCCTCGGTGCCCTCGTCCCAGGGGACCAGGATCCGGTCGGGCAGGTGCAGTTCGCCGACGTCGGCGTAGGTGCCGTCCTGGTGGAGCCGCTGGACGGTGCGGCGCTGGGCATGCAGGAAGCGCAGCTCCAGGTGGAGCGTCGCCTCGCCGCGGGGCTCCATCAGGATCTCGGTCCGCTGGAAGGCGTGCTCGCCGTGCGCGGGGGCCCAGGCGGGCGGCACCAGGACCCCGAACTGCCAGCGCAGCCGGTTCTTGGCCGCCGAGGCCCGGTACGGGTAGAGCACGTAGCCCTCGAAGAGGACGGCGTCCGCCACGTGCCGGGCGGTGTCGAAGCGGGTGTCCCGCTCGGTGGTGGTGGTCACGGAGCGGTCCTCTCGGTGACGCGCGGCARTACGGTCCCCAGCCGCAGCGGCGGGGGCGGGGCGGCGGCCGGGACGGCCCCGGCGGCCGAGTCGAGCAGCGAGCGCACCGTCGCCTCCCAGGAGGCGAGCGCGTGCCGGGAGCGGTAGGCGAGCAGCTCCGCCATCGTGTCGCGGGGCAGCCGCAGCCACCCGCAGCCCGGGAAGTGCTGCTCGACCATCTCCCGCCACACCGTGGCCGGCATCCGGTACGAGGCCTCCCGGTCCCAGGGCACCGGCTCGACCCGGAACCCGCCCGCGCCGGTGAAGGCCGTGCCGGAGAAGAGCATCAGCAGCGGCGCCCCGCCGTCCTCCAGCGCGCCGAAGTAGCGGGTGGCCGCGATGTCCATGTCGTAGGTGCAGGGGACGACCAGATCGGTCTCGGTCTCCCCGGTGAAGCTCGGCACCATCACCGACACCTGGGCGAACTGCACCGGCTGGAGGGTGTTGCCCCAGCGGGAACGCTCCCCGAAGAGGTCGGCGAGACCCTCGGCCTCGGCGTCCGAGTAGCCGCGCCGGGCCGGCTCGATCCGCAGCTGGACCCGCAGGGCCAGTGCGTGCACCCGCACCCCCGCCCCCGCGCCGATGCGCAGCCGGAAGACGAGGGTGGGGCCCGCGGCGTACGGGTCGGCGCGCACCCCGGTGCAGGTGAAGGTGAACTCCGTGGCGGCCGTCATGACACCGGCCCCGGAGCGAGCACCCTGGCGCGCCGTTCGACCTCGGCGAAGAACGCGTCCAGCGCGGCCCGGGCCTCGGCGCCGCCGTCGAAGCCCTGCCACAACAGCCGCATCCGCCCCACCAGCTCGTAGCAGATGTCGATCGGCACCAGATGACAGCTGGTGCGGCCCTCCGAGCGGCGCAGCAGCAGCGCCTCCACGTCGGGTTCGAGGAGCGCGGACAGCCGGCCGGAGCCCAGCACGCTCTGCCAGGTCTGCGGGTCGAGCTCGCTCTCGGTGGCCCCCGCCGGGCTCGGGTAGAGGGCGACCAGCCGGTCGAGCGCGGCGTTGCGGAAGAAGAACGCCACGCCGACCGGGATCTGGAGGCGCTCCCAGGCCCCGTCGTCGAGCCGGTGCGCGGGATCGGCCAGGTACCGGACGGGCACGGCGCGGAACCGGCCCGTCACGATGCCCGGCCGGTCGAACAGCAGGGCGCAGCCGGTGCAGGCGCACACCAGCGACCGCTTCTCGGTCTCCACGAGGTGGCGGTGGCCGTCCCCGGCCACCGCGGTCCCGCACAGCTCGCAGCTCTCGGGGCGGGGCGGACGGGGGCCCGTGAACCGGCGCAGGCCGCGCGGTCCGTCCGCCAGGAGGCCGGGCCCCGTCACGGCACCCGCACCGGAGCGTGCGGCCGGACGGAGATCTGCAGCAGGGGCTGCTGCGGTGCCGGGGCGGCCTCCGTCTCCACCGCCGTCACCTCGGGCGCGAAGCAGGCCAGGGCCTCCTCCAGACCCCGGGCGGCGTCGTCCGGGGAACCGCTCCCGCACCCGCATCCGGAGGCCGCCGCCCGGGGGCGTACCCGCAGCACCCCGGTGGCCCCGTCGAAGGCGATCCGCTCCACGGTGTCCCCGGCGGCGCCGAGGGCCCGTTCGATCCGCGTGTCGACGTCCTCGGGGTGCAGGTCGTGCAGCGAGAGCAGGCTCGCCACGAGCTCGTCGTCCAGCACCGGGGAGAGTGCCTGCCCGCCGAGCCGCTCCACGATCCGGGCGAGCCCGGCCCCGTAGAAGTCCATGAGGACGCGCACCAGTTCCTCGGCGGCCGCGCACGCCCGCCGGTCACCGGCGGAGGACAGGCCCTCCAGGACCTCCTCCACCCGTGCGCCCGCCTGCCGGGCGTCCAGGGCGGCGCTCATCCGCCCAGTCCGCTCAGGCCGGTGGGCACGTGCATCGTCTTGACCGTCTTGCCGCCGCCCACGTACATGTGGACGCCGCAGGGCAGGCACGGGTCGAAGCTGCGCACCGCGCGCATGATGTCGATGCCCTTGAAGTTCTCCGGGGAGTTCTCCTCGAAGATCGGGGTGTTCTGCACCGCGTCCTCGTACGGTCCCGGGGTGCCGAAGGTGTCGCGGGTGCTGGCGTTCCACGGGGTCGGCGGGTAGGGGTGGTAGTTGGCGATCTTGCCGTCGCGGATCACCATGTGGTGCGAGAGCACCCCGCGCACGGCCTCGGTGAAGCCGACGCCCAGGCCCTCGTCCGGGACCTCGAACTTCTCCCAGGTCTGGGTGCGTCCGGCGCGGACCTCCGCCAGCCCCTTCTCGGCGCAGTGCAGCGCGATCGCGGCGGCGTACGCCTGGAAGTACGTGCGGGCGCGGTTGCGCTCCAGCGCGTTGCTCCACTTCGGGATCTTCCACTCGAAGCGGGTCTCGGGCTTGGTCATCGTGCGCGGCAGGGTGATCACCACGCTGTGGCCGGTGGCCTGCACGTAGTCGGTCTGCACCAGCCCGGACAGCGCCGTGGACCACAGGCGGGCGATGGGGCCGCCGCCGGTGTCCAGCGCGAGGTGGTCCTTGCCGTCGAACCAGCGCGGCGACATGACCCAGCTGTACTTGTCGTCGAAGTTCCGCTTCTGGGGGGCCGGGATGGTGTGCTGGTTCCACGGGTGCCGCGGGTCGACCGGGTTGCCGAGCGGGTCGTGCGTGACGAACTGCTCCCGGCCCTCCCAGTCGTCGTAGTACGAGCTGCCCAGCAGGATGCGGATGCCGAGGTTGATCTCGGTGAGGTCGTTGGTGACCAGCTTGCCGTCCACGATCACGCCCGGGGTGACGAACATCTTCCGTCCCCAGTCGGTCATGTTGGCGTACGTGAAGTCGCAGTGCTCGGGGTCGTTGAGCGCGCCCCAGCAGCCGAGCAGCACGCGCCGGCGGCCGACCTCCTCGTACCCGGGCAGGGCCTCGTAGAAGAAGTCGAAGAGGTCGTCGTGGAGCGGCACGACCCGCTTCATGAACTCGCAGTACCGCATCAGGCGGCTCATGTAGTCCGTGAAGAGCTGCACGGAGGCGATGGTGCCGACGCCGCCCGGGTAGAGGGTGGAGGGGTGCACGTGGCGCCCCTCCATCAGACAGAACATCTCGCGGGTGTACCGGCTGACCTGGAGGGCCTCGCGGTAGAACTCGCCCTCGATGGGGTTGAGGGAGCGCATGATGTCGGCGATGGTCTTGAAACCGTGCTCGCCGGCGTGCGGGGCGGGGGTGCGCTCGGCCTTCTCCAGGACGCCCGGGTTGGTCTCGCGGACCATCTTCTCGCAGTAGTCGACCCCGACCAGGTTCTCCTGGAAGATGTTGTGGTCGAACATGTACTCCGCCGACTCGCCGAGGTTGATGATCCACTCGGCGAGGTGGGGCGGCTTCACCCCGTAGGCCATGTTCTGCGCGTAGACGGAACACGTGGCGTGGTTGTCACCGCAGATCCCGCAGATCCGGCTGGTGATGAAGTGCGCGTCGCGGGGGTCCTTGCCGCGCATGAAGACGCTGTAGCCGCGGAAGACCGACGAGGTGCTGTAGCACTCCGCGACCCGCTTCTGCTTGAAGTCGATCTTCGTGTGGATGCCGAGGCTGCCCACGATCCGGGTGATCGGATCCCAGGCCATCTCGACCAGGCCGCTGCCGTCGCCGGCCGCCTTCGTCTTCGGTGTCATCGTGTCTGCCGTGACCCTTCTTCGGTGCGGGGGTTGGTGCGCTGGGTGTGGGGGGAGACTGCGGAGCTCACCAGGGCGGGCGGTAGCCCGTGGTCAGCGTCCGGCCGCTCTGGCGCCACTTCGGCTCCTGGTCGACGGTGTGCTCCGTGATCGAGCGGAGCCGGCGGACCACCGCTCCGTACACACCGCTCGCCTTGCTGGAGACCTTGGCGCCGGGCGGCTCGTCCATGAACGGCATGAACTTGTCGGGGAAGCCGGGCATCGTGCAGGCGATGCAGATGCCGCCGACGTTGGGACAGCCGCCGATGCCGTTCATCCAGCCGCGCTTGGGCACGTTGCACTTGACGACGGGGCCCCAGCAGCCCAGCTTGACCAGGCACTGGGGGGAGTCGTAGGTGTGCGCGAACTGGCCCTGCTCGTAGTAGCCGGCGCGGTCGCAGCCCTCGTGGACCGTCATGCCGAACAGCCAGGTGGGGCGCAGCTTGTCGTCGAGCGGGATCATCGGCGCGGAGCCCGCCGCCTGGTACAGCAGGTAGGTGAGGGTCTCGGAGAAGTTGTCGGGCTGGATCGGACAGCCCGGCACGCACACGATCGGGATCCCGGCCTTCGACTTCCAGTCCCAGCCGAGGTAGTCCGGCACGCCCATCGCGCCCGTCGGATTGCCCTCCATGGCGTGGATGCCGCCGTACGTGGCGCACGTGCCGATGGCCACGACCGCGAGGGCCTTGGGCGCCAGCCGGTCGATCCACTCGCTGGTGGTGATGGGCTGGCCGGTCTCCGGGTCGTCGCCGAACCCGCACCAGTAGCCCTCGGGCTTGATCTTCTCGTTGGGGATCGAGCCCTCGACCACCAGCACGAACGGGTCGATCTCGCCCCGTTCGCCCTTGAAGAACCACTCGATGAACGTGTCCGCGCCCCCGACGGGGCCGCATTCGAAGTCGATCAGGGGCCAGTGCACGGCGATCTTGGGGAGCCCCGGCAGGACCCCCATGACGATCTCCTCGATGCTGGGCTGCATCGCTGCCGTGAGGGACACGGAATCGCCGTCGCAGCTCAGCCCCGCGTTGATCCAGAGAATGTGGATCGGGGGGTCCTCTGCCGGGGCGACGGTCGGTGCTGCATCCATGCGGATGCCTCCTTGGGGAAGGGCGGGGAGGTGTTCCGGGCGGGGTGCGCGGCGGGCCGGACTGCCCCGGCCACACCTTTCTTGCTAACAGCCCTCCGCCCCGGGTGCTCCGTCATGTACGGCCAGTGGGGTGACGGCGGCTCCGGGCCGCCCGTGCACGGGACGGGTCAGGTGCGGCGGGGTGGCGGTCGCCGCCTCCTTGCGTACGAAGGCGCGGCGCAGGGCGTGGTACGGGGCGGCGGGGTCGAAGAAGGTGCGGTGCATCAGCGCCAGCTCCGCCTCCCGGTAGGAGGCCAGCGGCCGGACGGCCTCGTCACGCTCCCGCAGGGCCTTCTTCGCGGCGATCCGGGACTGGGCGGCGGGCAGCGCCGCCAGGTGCGCCGCCAGCCGCGCGGTCTCGCCGGCGAAGGCCCCGGGCGTGCAGGGCACCGTACGGTCGACCAGCCCGAGCCGGAGCGCGCCGGCCGCGCTCAGGGGCAGGGCCTCGGCGGTCAGGCGGTCCGCGACGGCGGCCCCGACGCGGCGCGGCAGCGTGTACGTCCAGTACTCGGAGCCGTACAGCCCCATCAGGCGGTAGTGCGGGTTCAGCACCACGCCCGCACGGCACCAGACCTCGTCGGCGGCGAGCGCCAGCATCGCCCCGCCCGCGGCGGCGTTCCCGCCGAGGGCGGCGACGACCAGCCGGTCGGTGGTGGTGAGGACCGCCTCGACCAGGTCGTCCATGGCGTTGATGTTGTCCCAGGACTCCCTGGCCGGGTCGGCGGCCGCCTCGATGACGCCCAGGTGGATGCCGTTGGAGAAGAAGTCGCGGCCACCGCCCAGGACGAGCACGGAGGTGGGGCGGGCGCAGGCGGCCCGGTACGCCTCCAGCAGGCGGCGGCACTGTGCGGTGCCCATCGCTCCGCCGGGGAAGGCGAAGGACAGGAACCCGGCCGCCCCTTCCTCCCGGTAGCGGATGTCCGCCCACGTACGGCCGCGGACGTCCGCGTGCGGGGGCGGGGCCGGGTGTTCGCGCAGCGACGGCAGCCGGTCGCCGAGCGCGAGGACGGCGGGCAGTTTCACCGGCGCGGGCTCCCCGGGCACCCGGCGGGCCCGCAGCTCGGGGATCCACACGGCGCCGTCGGCCGTGGCTCGGCACACGGCCCCCGCCCGCGTCGCCAGCAGTTCACCGGGGCGGCCGCGCAGGCGGGGTTCCGGGTGGCCGCCGTGCAGGTACCACTCGCCGCCCAGCAGCTCGTCCAGGACGCCCGGCCGGGAGTCGGCCGCGCGCAGCGTGCGCAGGACCCGGTCGGTGGAGTCGGCCTCCCAGTCGATGCGGCGGGCCTCCTGGCGCAGGTAGGGGCGGGTACGGACGGTCGCCGGGTCCTGGGGCGCGGGAGTGTGGGTGCCCGACGCGAACCGCTCGACGGCGAGCAGCACCGCCCGCAGGGCCGCGTCGGCGATCTCCCCCCGGTACAGGTCGCTCTTGCCGACCGGCGGGACCGGACACTCCACGGTGGCCCACACGTCGCCGGCGTCCATCTCCGCACCGGCCTGGAGCACCGTCACGCCCCAGCGGGTCACCTGCTCCTGCACGGCCCGGTCGAGGGAGGAGGGACCCCGGTCGCCGACGGGCCCCGGGTGGACGATCAGACAGGTGCGGGCGGCCCACACCTCCTCGGGGATCGCCGTCGTCAGCATCGGGGCGAGGACCAGATCGGGATCGTGCCGGCGCACGGCCTCCGCCAGGGGGACGCCGGGCAGGGCGAGTTCCACCGCCACGCGGTGGCCGTGGTCGCGCAGTTCGGCGTGGACTCGCTGCGTGAGGCTGTTGAAGGCGCTCGCGACGAGCAGGACGTACACGTGATCTCCCAGCGGCGGCCGGGTGCCACGACGGCGTGGATCCCGGCCTGATCGGCAGCCCGTGACCGGAGCATGACCGGCCGCCTGAGATGGTCGGGCACCCGGCGGGGACCACGCCCGGAGCCGGGCGGCGGTGTCACTCGAAAGCGCCCCCGCGGAGGGCCGCTCGGCCGCACGCCGCGCCGCGGCCGCACCGCCGTGCCGGGCCGGGCCCGGCCGTGGCACGCCGGCCGTTCCGGGCCGCCCGTGCCGCCCCGGCCGGACACCCGCGTTAAGGACGCGTCAGGATTGGCCCATTTGCGTGCACAAGCGATCGAAATGCGTACGCTGACTCAGCCGTCGTGTCCGTGCCGACGGCTTTTCCATGCCGTACGACAGGAGCCCCCCACGATGGCCACCCCTGCCCGCACACCACGCCTGCGCGCGTGGATGCTGGAAGGCCTGACCGACCGCCCCGGGCAGCACGCGCAGTCCGGGGCCGCGCACGAGGGCCGCCCCTGGTGGCGCGTCATGTGCCTGACCGGCCTGGACTACTTCTCCACCCTGGGCTACCAGCCCGGCATCGCCGCGCTCGCCGCCGGGCTGCTCTCGCCCCTGGCCACCATCGTCCTGGTCGTCCTCACCCTGTTCGGTGCCCTGCCCGTCTACCGGCGGGTGGCCGAGGAGAGCCCGCACGGCGAGGGCTCCATCGCCATGCTGGAGCGGCTGCTCACGTTCTGGAAGGGGAAGCTGTTCGTCCTGACCCTGCTCGGGTTCGCGGCGACCGA
>NZ_JBFRER010000132.1:0-39981 GCF_052114405.1 Streptomyces sp. M-16
GCCTCCAGGCCCTTGGTGGTCAGATTGCGCAGCGACTCCCCCGCACGGGTGGTGCCGCCGTTCTCGGCGAGACCATGCTTGCGCAGATCGGACAGCGCACCCGCATGCGAGGCCGTACGGGCCGTCTTCCGCTCAGAGGCGGTCGCCTTCGTCGTGTGCCGGTAGGTCAGGTGCGGGGAGGCGATCCACTGGATCTGGTCGGCCGTGGCCACCTTCAGCACCCCCAGCACGCGCAGCACATCGCCCCGCAGGTCGTTCGAGGATCCCGCCGGATTCGTCAGCCGCTTGCCTGCCATCAGCTCCACCCCTTCGCCGCTCGCGACCAGCTGCACCGGTCAGCTGTCCTCGTCACCGGTCCCGACGGCCTGTGCTGTCGATCGCCGTGGAAGTGCCGTTGGCACGTCGGTGGGGGGACCGGCCGGTGTGGGTGGGGGTGCCGTGGCAGCGGACGAGTTCTCGCGTGGCCCGGTGCAGGGCGAGCTCCATGGCGCGGGGTGTTGTCAGGGCGCCGCTTCCGTCGGGCGGTACAAGCCATCGCAGGTCTCCCCAGCGGCAGTGAGGGGCAGGGGCGGCAATCCATCCTCCCTGGGTGATGTGGCGGGTGCCGTCACCGACCCAAGTGGCCCCAGGGTCGGGAGGCAGGAAGAAGCCGACCTCACGCCGCCGGCCGTCCAGCAGTACAGGGCCGGGACCGACGCGAGGAAGGTCGTCGAGCATGTCCGCAGCGCGCAGGCCCAGGCACGCGGGAACGATCAGCACGTCCCATAGACGTCCGGCAGCTAACAGATGGATGCCGGCGCCGCCGCGGCGGCAGTCGCGCTCGTAGGCTTGCGGATCGTCGGCGGCGGCTGCCAGCCACTCCATCGCCTTCGTCCACTGCGTCAGCGCCATCACAAACCTCCTGTGTGGGCGGGCCCTGTGAGCCCGGTAGTCAACATCGGATCCGACCACCCTGGTGCTCGGCCGGAAGGCCGGGAAGGGAGGCGGAGGACGGTGCATGATGTTTCGGCGCACTCAAGGGGCGGACATATGCCGAACACACGCCCAGAACATGCATTCCACGGGGATTGCTCACTGAGCCACGGCCGACGCCCCCTACCAGCCCGATCCATCCGACCTGCGGTGCAGAAGAGCGGGCGGGCTGGTTCGGTGAAGTTCCCCTATCTGGCGGAGCCGCCCAACATTCATGGTTTAGACCGACCGGCATTTGGCGTCCGAGAGGTGGGGCGGGCACCAGCGGGCATGGGTCCGCCGGATCACTGAGTTCTCTACGCTCAGTCGTCAACTACGGCCATGGGCGCACTTCGTACGGACACGTCATCGACGCCTTGTCGCCCTTCCTGCAGTTCGTCGGGATGACGCGGTCTGATTGGCCCCGCCCGAGTCTCAGCAACGTTGGTCAGGACCTCGCCATGCACAGACTTAGCGAGGGACGGTCAGGGATGGGGACAGCCCCCGTATCAATCCGGGTATCAGCAGGATGGGCAACTGGTGCGGCGGCCCGGCACGCTGGGGCAGGTACGGCACAGGCAACAGAAACAGGAGCAATCGGTGAAGGCACGTGCAGGGGCCGCAGCACTGTGGGCGGGGATTTGCGCGGTGGCGGTATCAGGGATCTTCCCGGCGGCCGCGGCGGAGCGGGCGGTCTCGCCGCCCGTCGGCCTTAAGGAGGCCATCGAGCAGACGGTCGCGGACGGATTCCCGGGTGTCGTGGCTTATGCCAGGCACGGAGAGCGGGAGTCACGGACGGCGGCCGGGCTCGCGGACACGGCGAGCGGCGAGCGAGCCCGGCCGGACCAGCGGTTCCGGATTGCCAGTAACACCAAGTCGTTCGTGTCGACGGTGCTTCTTCAGTTGGAGGGCGAAGGGCGGCTCTCGCTCGACGACAGCGTGGAGAAATGGCTGCCCGGCGTGGTCCAGGGAAACGGCAACGCCGGCAGGGCCATCACCATCCGGCAACTGCTCAACCACACCTCGGGCATCTACGACCCCACCACCGAGCCGGAGTTCTTCGCTCCCTACCTGGAGCGCCACGAATGGGGCCACGTTTACACCCCTCGGGATGTGATCGCCCGCGCCGTCCGGCACAAGCCGCTGTTCGCGCCCGGCGGCGGCTGGGCGTACTCCAATACCAACTACCTGCTCGCCGGTCTGGTGATCGAGGCAGTCACACGTCACAGCGCGCCCTCCGAGATCCATCGGCGGATTCTCGCCCCGCTCGGCCTGAAGGACACCTCCTTCCCGCTGACCGACCCGGCCATCCACGGCCCTCATCTGCACGGGTACGACCTCACGGGACGCGATGTGACCCGATTCAGCCCGTCGTACGACTGGACCGCCGGCGCCATGATCTCCACGGTCAACGACCTGGCCCGTTTCCACCGGGCCCTGTTCACCGGCAAGCTGCTGCGCCCCGCCCAGCAGCGCGAGCTCCTGACCACGGTGCGGTTCCCCGACGCGCCGGCGTACGGACTCGGCGTGCAGCGCATGGACGTGCCATGCGGCTCGGAGCCGGACACCAGGCCGATCAGTGCCTGGGAGACCGATGGCGGCGGACCCGGCTTCACCAGCGTGTCCCTCACCACCGCCGGCGGTGAGCGACAACTGGTCCTCGCCGTCAATGTCTACGACCTCGGCGCGGACCTGAAGGGTGAGCCGCCCGTCCCGCGAAGCAAGGGACTGATGAAGGCGCAGATGGCAGCCCTGTGTGACTGAGGTGGCGTCATGTAATCGCGGGTGACGTCGCACTGTGCGCGGCGCAGGACCCGGCAGGAAGCGGGACACGATGACCGCCCACTCAGTGATCACGAAGGACGGCCGTGCCCGCAGTGCCATCTTGCCTGCTCGAACCCCTGTGGGACCAGTTCGCCGCACTCCTGCCCGCCCGGGGAGAGTTCGTCGCGGACCACCCGCTGGGCTGTCACCGCCGCCGGATCGCCGACCGGACCGTCTTCGAGCACATCGTGCTCGCGCTGGTTCATGGCTCCGGCTACGAACGCATCTCCACAGCCGGATGCTCCGACCGAACGATCCGACGCCGTGAGGCCACCCGGACGGCGGGGCCCGCGAACACTGAGCGGTCGTACGAGGATCGCTGGCGGGCCTTCGACCGGGAAGGCTTCAACCTGCCCCCGGAGGACAAGTAACCGCTCACAGGCCGTGTCCTCCCTGCCTGGTTGCCGACCGCACCTTCGCCGACCAGCTACGGCCCGAGATCGGCGGCGCCGCCCGGCTTCACTCCGCGCCGTCGTCGTCCTCGTCCAGCTCCGGCGCGTCGGGGTCGCGTAGCGGGCGCAGGGCGCCGGCGGCCGGGGCGGAAGCGGTGAAGCTGTAGCGGCCGAGCAGGTTCAGATTGCGGTGCTTGAGCGGGGAGAGCCGGGCGAGGTCCTCGTCGCGGACCTCGTGGCCCTCGGCGCGGAGCTGAGTGACGGCGGCGTCGATGTACCGCGTCGTCCAGAGCACGATGGCGTCAAGGACCAGGCCGAGCGCGCCGAGCTTGTCGACGTTCAGCTTCACCCACCCGTTGTCCTGCACCTCGATGGAGACCTTCGCCGCCGGCCCCGCCTCCTGAAGCCRTTCGGCGAGCTGCTTCCACCCGGCGTCCAGGCCCCGCACCAGCTCCGCCAGGTGCTCCTCCACCGGCATGTCCAGGCTCAGGGCCGCCAAGACGTCCTCGCACACGGCGTCCCACTCGGGGCCCTCCAGCAGGCGGGCCCGCGGGTTGGACCAGCGGTGCGACGGGGCGGCGAACACGTCACGGTTGTTCAAGGCCCGGTGCAGCTGCTCCAGCACCAGTCCCGAGGCCGTCATCCTGTCCGAGACCATGGAGGGCGTGCAGGAGGCGTCACGGCACGACGACCGTGCGCTTGACGTAGAGAGAAGGCCGGCTACCTGAGGAGCGGCTGCTCTCGGGCGACCTCCGTGCGACGGAGGAAGCACCGATGGCTCCGGCTCGCAGACCGTTTGCCTTCAGTGCCTGGCGCGGTGTGACATGTGGGCATGAGCAGAATGGCGCAGGTCATCGTGTTGGCCCGGTACGAGGATGAGGTGATGGAGCCGCTGACGCGGGCGGACGAGGCCCGCACCTGGCAGGGCTGCTTCGTGCAGATCCCCTGGTTCGTCGGAGGCTGGCACATCGAATTTGAGCGGTGGAACCGGCGCCGCGGGGTGCTCGAGGACCTGGAGTCCCTGCCCTGGAACGAGCCTGCCTGCGTGCAGGTCATGCTGCACGACGAGGACGATGACGTGTTCGGTCTGTGGATGTTCCGGGACGGAGTTCTCGTGGAAGTGGGGATCCCCGGCACCCAGCGGGTGCACTGCGCTTCCTCGCCGTGGGACGTGGACCCTGGCTTCCTGGTCCGGACGGGTCTGGGCAGGGGAGAGGATCGGCACTCGCCAAAGCAGGTACAGGACCCGCGGTTGTGCTGGTGACCCGGCGCAGCCAGGGGCAGGACAAATACTGAAGCCGCTGTTTGCCGGTCCTGCCCGGGTCTGGACCGGTTTCGTCCGGTTCCGGGCAGGGGCGGCCGGAGAGGCTTGGGAGGGGGCGCAGGTGCGGTCGCCGGCGTCGCCGAGCTGGAGTGGGGCCTTGGAC
Source organism: Streptomyces sp. M-16 (assembly GCF_052114405.1). NCBI lineage: Bacteria > Bacillati > Actinomycetota > Actinomycetes > Kitasatosporales > Streptomycetaceae > Streptomyces > Streptomyces sp. M-16. Next base: position 4,595 of record NZ_JBFRER010000132.1, read on the forward strand.
GTCGTGTCGTCGTGGCGCAGGAGCAACGTGATGCTGCCCTTCGTGTAATCCGGGAACCACACGGCGTACAGGGTCCGGGCCTCGTCCGCGACGGTACCGACCCGGCGGACTTCCAGGGGTTCGCCGCCGCAGGTCGCAGAGGTCACCTGCTGGTGGTCGGCGGCGAAGAGACGAACCCAGCCATCGGTGAAGAGGGTTGCGAGCGGGGCCACCCCGCGCGAGTTCCCGATGGCCATGGGATCGGTGGCGCAGGCCCGCTCGGAGAATCCGGTTTCGCCGACCGACGCCCGGCACAGGCGCCGGTCGGACGTCTCCCAGGCGTAGGCGGCGCCGGCCGGCCAGGCCTCGACCAGCATCAGGCCCTGGGAGCCGGGGGCATCGGGGCCCACTGCCCCCGAGGTCATCAGGGTGGCACGGGTCCGGTTGATCACCTCGGTCAGATCCGGAGGCGAGGGAGTCGGCGCAGCGGTTGGGGCGGCGGCTTGAGTGGCCGACGGCCGCGCAGTGGTCCCTTCCCCGCCTGAACAGCCCGTCGAGGCAGTGACCAGCAATATCGCTGTCCCGAGGCAGCGCGAAGTACGTTTCGCATGAGTGTTCCCCCCTTCGGCGAACAGCTGCTTGCCCCTCGACGCACCGCCTCCCGGGCCGCGAGGCTCCTCCTGGCTCGCCGCTATGCCCTCGTCGCACAGTGCGCCTCAGCGATTCACGCCGCCGCCCAGGCCCGCAACGGCGGCGAGCGGAAGCCAGCAAGACTCAAGGAACTCTCCAAGAGACCGAAGGTGGTCCAGCGCGGTGTGCTGGACGCACACCACAGCCGAGGGAGCGTCCCCAGACGGTCCCACCGCACCAGGACGCTGAAGCTTCACGAACGGCAGGTCGCGTCAGCCCTGCGCGCGCTCGAAGCCAGACTCGACCAGGCCCCGAACGAAGCGCTGCGCGAGATCTCCGACGCACTACTGACCATCGCAGACCGATACTGCCAGACCCGGCTCGGAGAGCTGCTGGACGAGGAGCACCTCAGGGACGTCCCGCCGCAACGCGACTGGGACGTGCTGCGGTATCTCACGGCCTTCGGCCTGGGCGCTGGTGGCGTGACCGCGCTGGCACTGAGCGGCGTGATCCCGGAGAGCGCCGAGCCGTACGTCTACCCCATCGTTCTGCCCACGGCTCTCCTGATCGCGTTCGGACGCAACATCAGGCGCACCATCGACCTTCTTGGTGCCATCACGGGAGGACCGTGAGTCGTCTTCCATGCATAGTGACCAGCGTCGGTGGGAAGGACCCGTGTCCGAGCCGACCGCCGGACGGATTGAACGCACGGGGCAGTCCGGGCCTGACCGCAGGATGCGCGCGAGCACCGGGCTGCCGCTGCTCCTCTTCGCCTTCAGGGTTCCGGTCGCGTAGTCCTGCGCTAGCCTCGATGCACCATCTACGACTTGGAGGCCGCGATGCGGATCGTCTTCGACCCGGCCGAGCAGGAGGCCCTGCGGGCCGACGCGCGGGAGATGGCTGACAGCGACCCGCAGATCGCCTACGTCCTGGAGCGCCTGGCCGGCGAGGGCGTCGGCCTGGACGGCATCACCTCCTGGGAGGACCTGCGCGAGAACCTCGGGCAGCCGCCGCTCGACGACTCCGCTCCCACCTCCAACGTCGCCTGATGGGGCGGCACGGCGGCCCGAAGCGCGCCCGCATTGTCATCTACGACGTGGCGCAGGAGCAGATCGAGAGGATGACGGAGGCCGAGCGCCTCCGGCTGGACCCCGCTTTGGTGGCCATCTCCAGGAATCCCGAGATCGGTGTCCCCTCGAAGAACGGCTCGATCCGCGAGCACCGCCAGGACGGCGTGCGGATCCTTTACGTGCCGACAGCCCTCGGCACGCTGGTGCTGGTCGCGTACGTCGAGGCCGACTGACCCCCGAAGGCCGCAAACAGCCAGCCGCAGAGCCCCGGACTCAAGGTCCGGGGCTCTGCTCTTTCGTGCCGGGCCTGTGGCTACGCCCCCTGGGGTGCGGTACGTGCCACCAACCGCTGCTTCATTGGGCGCCCTCGATCCGGCCGACCACGAAACCCAGCTGCGCCGCACGCTGCTCCGCCGCCCGGTCCGCCTCACGCTGCGCCGCCAGCTGCGCCGCCGCCGCCGCGCCGACCGCGACCGCGAGGGCCTCCGCTGCCGCGATCTGCTCCGGAGTCGCACTCATCGCGCACCGCCCAGYGGCTCCAGCCCGAGGCCCCATTCGATGACCACCAGCTGGCCGCCGCCGTACGCGCGGCCGATCCCGGCCAGCACCTCGCGGTAGACCGCGACCTGCCAGCCGTGACCAAGGTAGCGGTGCCGTTCGCGAGGAGGCTCTGCTGCGCGCGGCGGCGCGACCGTCCTGCGGCGGGGTCCAGGGCAGTGCCAAGCCGTCGCCTGTCCGGCGGGGCAGGACGTGAAGATGAAGGTGTTCTTCGTGGTTTGCATGTCTCACGAGACATGGGCTCCTGGCTGTGAGTAGGTGCGGTGGTTCACCCGATTCGTGGCTCCCCCCAATCGGCCATGGGCGGGAGACCGGTGCCGACCGTAGAGTCCGTGCGCGAGAACACCCGTACGAGCAGGGGGCTGACATGGGCGGGAGTGCGGTCGTGGTCGGGGCCACTGGGCAGATCGGGACGGCGGTGGTGGAGCGGCTCGTCGGTGCCGGCTGGCAGGTGCGGGCTGTCAGCCGCGGCGGCGCACGCGAGGTGGGACGTGCCGGGTGGCCGCCGGAATGGGGCGTACGCACGCTGTGCCTGGACCGCGATGCGGAGGGCGCGCTCGGACGTGTGGTAGGCGGAGGCTGCGATCTGTTGGTGGATTGCGTGGCCTACACCTCCCGGCACGCCGACCAGCTGGTCGGGCTGGGAGGCCGGGTGGGCTCGGCCGTGGTGATCTCGACCTGCATGGTCTACCGGCAGGACGCTGCCGCAGGGATCGGCTCTCCCCGGTGGCCCTTGCCCGTGACCGAGGCACAGCCCGTCATCGCAGCGGATGACAGTACGTACGCGGGCGGCAAGGCCGCGGTGGAGCTGGTTCTGTGGGAGCGCGCGCCGTATCCGGTGACGGTTCTGCGGGCGGGAATGGTCCACGGCCCGTACTCCTCCACACCCCGCGAGTGGTACTTCGTGAAGCGGGCGCTGGACCGACGGCCGGTACGGCTACTGGCTCATGGTGGTGCGGGCATCTGCCACCCGACGGGCACCCGCAATCTGGCCGCGCTGGTCCTCGCGGCGGCGGCGCTGCCGGGACGGCGGGTCTTGAACGCCGGGGATCCTCGGCCTCCGAGCGTACGGGAGATGGCCGGCGCATTCGACGCGCTGCTCGGGCACCGGCCCGTGGAGTATCTGTTGGAGGGGCCCGGTGAGCCCGGTCTGGGCATGACGCCGTGGTCGCTCGCCCACCCGCTGGTGCTCGACACGGCCAGGGCGGAGCGGGAGCTCGGCCATCGGCCCGTGCACGACTATGCCGGATCGCTGCCTGAGACCGTGGCGTGGCTGATGGAGGCGACCGGGGGCCGGGACTGGCGGGAGGTCTTTCCTCGTCTCGCGGCACGCTGGGGGCGGTCGGCCTTCGACTACGAGGCCGAGGACCGGGCGGTGGCGGCCGGGCATGTGAGCGGCGTGCCGCTCATAGCAGTCGACCGGGACCGGCGGAACTGAGGGGTCATTCGGTTTCCGGACAACCTGGTGGGGGTGCCGAGGAATGACCGGGCTGAATGGGCATTGTTGCCATGAGCCGTGCGGTAGTGGCCGGGTTGAGGCCCACCGTTCCCCATCTGCGCCGATGGCCCGGTTTATCGACAAGGACCTCGTCTCGGAGTCGACGCAAGCCGGTATCAGGCCCTGCCCGACCTGGGCCGGTATCCACGTCTGGGCACGGGCCGTCATTGGCAGTGACCTTTCTCTCGCCAACCATGGGGCTGCCGGTGGATGCCTGCCGAGAAGCGGTGGGGTCGGTGAGATGAAGGGATTCCGTCATGAACGAGGAGATCCAGCACATCGAAGAGGTCGAGGAAGAGGAGCTTCCCGAGCTCGCCCTGATGATCGACCTTCCGGAGTAGCAGTCGGCGCGCGATCCCGTACAGGTGCGGCGGGCCGGGTGGCCCGCCGCACCTGTACGTCCCAACCTCCCTGTACAGGAAGGAGCACGGCATGCAGGTGGAGCCGGACGCCCGGCAGGCCGCCGCTGACCGGGGTGAACTGACCCGGTGCATGGGCCTGGTGCTCGAACGGGCCGCGCTGCCGCTGCCCCCGGCGCAGGCGCTGCACCGGCCCGCCGTCGTCGAAGTGGTCCACACGGTGCAGCGGGAACTGCGGTCGGGCCCTCTCGGCGCGGACCGGCTGCGGGAACTGGAGACGCGCCTGGTCCTGGGCCCCGCGCCGATGTGCGCGCCCGTGGACCCGCAGGACCACCTCAGCCGCAGCCTGGCTCGTGCCCTTCGCTCCGTGCCGGTACGTGCCGACGTCCGAGGGCGGCCCGCTGTCTCGGAGGTCGCCGGCTGGCAGGCCGGCGAGCGACGGGTGCTGGAGGAGGCGCTGACCCTGCTGGAGGAGGTTTGGCCACAGGGCGCCGCGGAGACGCGGGAGACGGTTGCCGAGGTCGCCCTGCTCGACGGAAACGCCATCGAGGGATTCACCGACTTCACCGTCCACGGAGCCGTCCTCGTCAACCGGACCCGGCTGAGGGAGGGAGCGAACGGACTGCCGGGGCCGGTGYGTTGCGCCGAGGCTCTGGTCCACGAGGGCGCGCACACCCGGTGCAACGCGGCCGCCTCGCTGGAGCCGTTCCTGCTGCCCGACCCGGGAGCCGCTGGCGGCGGGGAGCCCCCGGGCGGATCGGGCGGGTTGCTGGTGGCCACACCGCTGCGGGCCGATCCCCGCCCGTTGAGCGGGCTCTTCCAGCAGGCCGTCGTGCTGGCCCGCAGCGTGCTGTTCTACCGGCGGCTTACCGTGGCGGGTGCGGCGGCGTCAGAGCGGCACGCGAAGCTGGCGGAGGGCGGTGCGATGGCCGTCCGCACCCTGGACGCGCATGCGGACAGCCTCACCCCGCGCGGTCGGCGGGTACTGGAGGAGTGTGCGAGCGTGCTGGGAGGGCGCGGGTGAACGCCTGGACGCCGCAGGTCTTCGCTCCGTATCCCGGCCATCCGGACGTCCTGCTGGCGCGCGTCGCCGCCCGCTCGGCCGCCTTCGAGGGGACCAGTGCGGCCGACGGAGACCGTGTGATCGTCGGCAGCGCCGCCGGGCACGATCGGGACCAGGTCCTACGCGGTGCGCGCGGGGAACTCCTGGAGCGGATCGGAAACGTGATGGCCGGTCGGGCGGCCGAGGCGGGCGGCGGGGTCGTGGCGACACGCGCCGAGCTGCGAGGCACGGCGCAGGCTGTACTGGCGCCACCGGTCAGGCCCGACAGCCGGCGCTTGTGGGTGCGCGGACGTACGGTTACGGGCAGGCCAGTGTATGTCGCGGCGGGCACCGTGTTCCTTCAGCACCGTCCACCGCCCGGCTGCGAGGCACTGCCTCCGGCCGGCTCCACCGGACTCGCCTCGCACACCGACCCGCGGTCTGCTGCCCGCCATGCCGCCTGGGAGGTCCTGGAGCGGGATCTGATCCGGCGGAGCTGGTACGGACTCGCCGGCCGGCCTCCCCGGGCACTGGTCGCGGCCCCCGACGGGCCGCTCGGCGATCTCTTCGAGGCCCAGGGCCTGGTGGCCACCGCGTTCGCTCTGCCCGCACCGCCCGGCGCCCAGTGCGTGGTCGTGTGCCTGCACCGGCCGGACGGCACGGGCCAGACGTTCGGGGCGCGCTGCGGGCCGCCGGACACGGTCGAGTCGCTCGTCGGGAAGGCAGCGTACGAAGCCCTCATGGTGCGGTGGAGCATGCACAGCCCCGTGGCTCGCGCCACCTGGGAGCGGTGGCGGGGCGATGGCCCTCCGCGAACCGCTGTGCAGCACGCTCTGTGGGCGTACCACCGGCAGGACAGTCTGAGCCTGTGGAAGGTGGCCGGAGCCACCAGTGTCGCCACGGCCCCCGTCCACAAGGCCGCTTCGCCGGTCGACCCCCTCGACGTTCTGGCCAGGCACACAGGCCGCGATGTGGTCCTCGTGGAGACGGACGGAACACCGGCCCGCGACGCCGGAGTGAGCGTGGTCCGCGTCCTGGCGCCTGGAGCACTGCCGCTGCCGTCCGGCCCTCCGCCTGCGGGTTTCGAACCCGCCTCCGGCCACGCCCACCCCCACCCCTTCGGATAGGAGCCCCATGGCGCCCCAGCCCTCCCAGCCCGACTACGCCACCGAGTTCGCGGACGACTACGACCGCTTCTTCGGCAAGCCCGGGATCAGCGGCACCACGGTGGACGCCCTCGCCGCGCTCGCCGGGACCGGGCCCGTACTGGAACTGGGCATCGGCACCGGAAGGATCGCCCTGCCGCTGCGCGCCCGCGGTATCGACGTGCACGGCATCGACGGTTCCGAGGCCATGCTCGGCCGGCTCCGTGCCAAACCCGCAGGGGCCGAGGTCCCCGTCACTCTCGGGGACTTCTCTCAGGTCCCGGTCACCGGCAGCTTCAGCCTCGTGTACCTGGCGGCGGGGACCTTCTTCGAACTGCGGGACCAGGAGAGCCAGGCCCGGTGTTTCGTGAACGTGGCCCGCCGGCTCTCCCCGGGTGGCCTCTTCGTCTTCGACTCCCACGTCCCGGAGGCCCTCGCCCGGGCCGCCGGCGGATCGGAAGTCGTCTCCGAGGACGAGGACCATCTCGTCCTCTGCCACCGGCGCGTCGATCCCTCCGCCCAGCGCTACCGCTCCCACTACGTCATCCACGAGGACGGCCGCACCCGCCACCTGCGGGTCGAGTTCCGCTACGCGGGCCACGGCGAACTGGACCTGATGGCAGGACGGGCCGGTCTCCGTCTGCGCGAGCGCTGGGGCAGCTGGGCGGGCGGGCCCTTCACCAGGGACAGCGCCTACCACGTCTCCCTCTACGAACGACCCTGACCGCCCCGCTTCACTGCACGGATGGAGCATCACATGAGCCGCCCCGACGGCCTGCTGCCGTTCCCCTTCCCGCACACCGACGGCCTCGCCCCACTCCCCGAGCTGGCCGATCTGCGGCGCGACCGGCCCGTCGTCAAGGTCCGTCTGCCCAGCGGCAGTACGGCCTGGCTGGTCACACGGAACGCCGACGTGCGCAAGGTACTGGCCGATCCGCGGTTCAGCCGCACCCGTGCCCCCCGGGAGCAGGAGGCCCAACGCGTTCCTGCCACCGGGCCACGGACCGCAGGGCGCCGCGCCACGGTCCTGCCCGACTCGATCCTCGCCAGCGATCCGCCCGACCACTCGCGCCTGCGCAGGCTGATCTTTCCGGCCCTGACGGTCCGCCGAACCGAAGCCATGCGCCAGGACATCGCCGCTCTCACCCACGACCTGCTCGGCGCCATGGAACCGGCCGAGCGTCCCGCGGACCTCGTCACCCACTTCACCCGCCCACTGCCCCTGACCATCATCTGCGACCTGCTCGGCACATCGCGGGTGGATGCCGACCGGCTCGATGCCTGGGACGAAGTGATGCGCAGCGTCACGGCCACGAACGCGGAAGTGAGCGGGGCCGTCGAGGAGATGACCGGCTATCTCGCCGGCCTGGTTGCCGCCAAACGATCCCACCCCGGCGACGACATGCTCAGTGTGCTCATCGCGGCCCGGGACGAGGGCGACCGGCTCAGCGAGGGCGAACTCATCTCCTTCTGCGTGGTCCTCCTCGCGGGTGGCTACGGCACCACGGCAGACCGGCTCGCCGGACTGGTCCACCTCCTGCTCGAACAACCCGACCGGTACACGCTCCTGCGCGATGAACCCGCCCGGATCCCGAACGCGGTCGAAGAGCTCCTTCGCTATGCGCAGGCCAGCATGGGAGCGAACATCCGAGTGGCAACCGAGGACGTCGCCCTGGGCGGGATCACGGTCGCCCAGGGCGACGCCGTCCTCGCACTCACCTCCTCCGCCAACCACGACGAGAGCGTGTACCGCGCGCCCGACCTCCTCGACCTCACCCGCGCCGCCCCCTTGCACCTCGCCTTCGGCCACGGCGCCCACTTCTGCGTCGGCGCGCAGCTCGCCCGCGTCCAGCTCCAGGAAGCCCTCAGGGCCCTCACCCGCCTACGGCCGGGCCTGAGCGCCGCCGGACCCGCCCAGTGGAAGACCGGGCGCACCTCACGTGCCCCCCGCACACTGCCCGTCACCTGGTGACACTCACTGCCGGGCTGCGACGACGTCGAGTCTCGTGATCCACGACCACGTCCTTCCTTCACCCGGCGCCCGGCCGTCGCGTGTCGGAGCCCTCGCCCGCCTTCGAAGGAAAACGGGTTCTGGCACAGATCTTGGGGAGCCGCTACGGAGCGTTACCCCAATGTTCGATTGTGAGGAGACGGGTTCGCGTGAGACCGCGTACGCCTTGGTCGTCCGCGACGCTGATTGACGCTCCCTCAGGTATCTGCTGGCCGCTGCTGCGGGCGGTTGTAGACGGTGATGGTGCTGGTCATGCAGACCGATGCACCGTTCTGGGAGTCGCTGGTGTTCGCCGGGACCGACGATGTGGACGTCGAGGCGGTGACGGCCGCGTTCGGCACGGTCGAGGTCGTAGCGAGAGGCCGCGCGGCCGGCTCTGCATGTCCGGACTGCGGCCGCTTCTCGGACCGGGTCCACGATCGGTACCAGCGCAGGCTGAAGGACCTTCCGCTCGCTGAGCAGGGCTTCGTGATTCGGCTGACGGTCCGGCGCTTCATCTGTGGAGCGGCGGACTGCCCGCGCCGGACGTTCGCCGAGCCGTTTTCCCGGCTGGCCGCCCCGCACGCACGGTTCACCACGCGCCTCAACCACACCCTGGAGCGAGTGGGGCTCGCGCTGGCCGGACGGGCCGGAGCCCGACCGGCCGCCCAGCTGGGCTTCGGCGCGGGACGGATGACCTTGCTACGCAGGGTCATGGCACTGCCCGATCCGCAGTTCAGCACGCCGCGGGTGCTGGGCGTGGACGACTTCGCGATCCGTCGCGGCCAGACCTACTCCACCGTCTTGACCAGCGTCGAAGACCATCGCGTGGTCGACGTGCTCCCAACCCGTGAAGCCGGACCGCTGGCCGCCTGGCTGATCCGCCACCCCGGCGTGGAGATCATCTGCCGAGACCGGGCGGGCGCCTACGCCGAGGGGGCCCGGCGCGGTGCCCCCGGTGCTCTGCAGGTCGCCGACCGGTTCCATCTGTGGCAGGGCCTCGGCCGAGCCGTTGAGACCTGCGTCGCCGCCCACCGCGAGTGCCTGCGCAACCCGTCGCCCACCGGCACACTGCCAAGCGCGACCCGTCCCGACCCCGGTTGGCCGCAGGACGACTCGGCACCTGTCGGCCGGCGAGCCGAGCGGAAGAAGGCAGCGCACGCCTTGGTCCACGAGCTCCTTGTCCAAGGTTATTCACGCCGGACGATCGCCCGGCACCTGGGCTGGGGCCTCAACACCGTCCTCCGGTACGCGAACGCCGCACGCTGGCAAGACACCCTCCGCGAGAACCGCCCCCGGCCCAGCAGACTGGACGCTTACAAGCCGTATCTGGAGCGGCGGTTCGCCGAGGGATGCACCAGCGTCACCCGACTGCACGGCGAACTCATGCCCGCCAACGCGCCCGTCACCTACCAGATGGTCCGCGCCCACATCGCCACCCTCCGCGGGACGCCTGCCGGCACGCCGACGAGGCCTCCGACGGTGCGGCAGGTGACCGGCTGGCTCACCCGTCACCCCACGACCCTGACCGAGGAAGACCAGGCCGCTCTGAAGGACGCCCTGGCACGCTGCCCCGAACTGGACACGGCCGCCGGGCATATCCGCGACTYCGGCGAAATACTCACCGACCGGCTCGGCTCCACACTCCCCACCTGGATCGACGCAGTCGACGCCAGCCAACTACCCGGCCTCACCAACTTCGCACTCCACCTGCTCCGGGACCTCGACGCCGTGACGACCGGCCTCACCTTGGACTGGAGCTCCGGCAGCATCGAGGGCGCCGTGAACCGCATCAAGAAGATCAAGAGGCAGCTCTACGGTCGAGCCGGATTCGACCTACTCCGCAAGATGATCCTCCTGTAGCAGCTTGTAGTGTGGGGAGACTGTCATGAGGGGTGATCGAAATAAGCAGGCGACGGTACGTAGCCAGGGGGGTACCCGGCGGGTATCGCATTTGGGACAACAAGGGGCAGCGGTGGTGGGGTGACCACTACGAGCTCTGTCCTGACGCTCTCCTGACGGAGTTGAACGGCGCTGCCGAACCCGCGAAGCTCACCGCTCTCCTCAAGCAGTACCGAGCACAGAAACGCTGACGGAGCGAGCGGCCGGTTTGGAGCGTGGTCGGGTGGGCGTGGCCGAACTGGCCTCGGCCGACTTGTTTGACTGCTCGATGAGTGGCGGCAGCGTCCAGCTCAGCACTTCTGTCGGCGGCGCTTGAATCGTGGTTCTGGATCAATTTTCACCCGTCGCCGACACACTTCTCCCCTTGGACGGCCGACCCGCTCACCTGATGTCCAGGAAGCACCTCCTCGAACATTGAGGTGACGCTCCGCGACGGCTCCCCAAGATCTGTGCCAGAACCGGAAAAACATCAGTTGCCGGGACGACGCCTCGCGATGGAGATCGCAGACGGTAGGCACATGCCCGTCAACACGATTGGCCTGACAGCGGCTCCGATCCCGCTGGTCCCGCTGCCCCGGTGTCTGTGCCGGTTGCCATCCGCCGTCGACTTCGGCAGGGGGCGCATGAGAGGACTGCAGGACGACACGGACCCGCTTGCCGATCAACCGGACCGGCACCGAGTAGCGGTTCACGCGGACCGCGATCTGTCCCTAGCGGTCGCCCCGCGGCACGGCGTCGCCCCCGACGAGCCGGTCATCCGGGACAAGGCCATCGCCCGCCTCACGACGGTCTCCAGGAGAAGCAGGCCGCCCCAAGGAACCAGAGCAAGGCCCAGCGCATCCAGACGTACGGCGCGAAGCAGTTCAGCGACGATCCTGAAGGTCGGCCTTGCCTCGTATGAGCCTCTTTTGCCAAGCGCTCACTCGTATGCGGATGCACTGGCTGAACCGTTCCGACTTTCCTGCCGGTGGTTTGTTGGCCGGTGATCAGTCGGCTCCTGGTTCTGTGTCAGCGTAGTGGGCTGCCTCGCACTCGGTGGGGCTGATCATGCCCAGACTTGAGTGCAGGCGGCGGTTGTTGTACCACTCGACCCATGAGGCGGTGGCGTACTCGACGTCCGAGACCGTTCTGCAGGGACCGTCGTGGAAGACCTTGGTGCGTATGCACTCGGCCTTGTAGAGGCCGTTGATCGTCTCCATCAGCGCGTTGTCATACGCGTCCCCGACGCTGCCGATCGAGGGGCGAATCCCTTCGATGCTCAAGTGCTCGGTGAAGCGCACACTCGTATATTGCGACCCGGCATCCGAGTGGTGAATGAGCTGGCCGCGTCCCACGGGGTTGCCCTCGTGGGTGCGACGCCACAAGGCCATCCGCAAAGGCACGTCGACCAGCTCCACGTCCCGCTTGGCCGAGGCGTGCCAGCTCACGATCTTCTGGGAGAAGCAGTCGACGATGAACGCGACGTAGGTGAACGACTGATACGTGCGGACGTAGGTGAAGTCGGTGATCCATTTCCGGTTCGGTGCCGGGGCCGTGAAGTCGCGGTCCAGCAGGTCCGGGGCCCGCGCGTCGTCGGGGTTGGGGATCGTGGTTCTCGGTCTTCGCCCGCGGACCGCGCCGTTGAGGTCGAGTGAGCGCATGGCGCGGTCGACGGCGCCGAACCCGGCCTCGGGCAGGAGAGTGCGGCGGATGAGAGCCAGCATTTTGCGCCGGCCATAAAGCCCTTCGGGAGCCAGCGCACGCTCACCGGCCGTGTTGGTAGTGAAGGCCAGCCGGCGGACAGCATCTTCGACCAGGGCGTCGGTCACGGTTCGGGCCGCGGCCACATTGGACGGGCCGGCTGGGGCAGACCAGGCCCTCAGGGTTCGTGCCGCGATCTTCAGCCCTGCATGTTTCAGGGCGGTGAGGATCGACTCGACGGCATACCCGGTGGCCCGCATCTGATCGGCGAACGCCACGATCAGCGGTTTCGGGGGTCGAGCTCCCCCGCGAAGAAAATCGTCGCGGACTTCAGTACCTCGTTGACCTCTCGCAGGCGCTTGTTCTGCGCCCGCAGCCTGCGCAGTTCCTCCCGCTCGTCCGTGCTCACGCCCGCGACCTGGCCGGCGTCGACCTCGTACTGCATCACCCAGCGCCGCACCGACTCCCGGGAGACGCCAAGGGAATCAGCGACCTGGATGTGCAGTGCGCGCTCGGAGGAGTACTGCGCACGATGCTCTGTCACCAGCCTCACGGCCTGGCTACGAAGGGCTGCGTCAATCTTCTTGGGCACGAGACCCATCCTCTCTGATAGCTCACAACGGAGCGGCAGAGAAGTCAGAACGGTTCATCCTGGGGTGATCGCGGTCGGTGCCGGGCGTGCGAGAGCCCAGTCGGCCTGACGGGCGATCTTGCGCGCTTTGACCGGGAACCGCCACGGCTGCTCACTGATGGCCAGCGGGAAGCTGACATTCCGGTACCCGGCTACTTGGGCCTCTCCGTTGCCGTGGCGCTGGAACAGATGGGGCGGGTGCGGGCGGCGTAGGAGCGTCCGGCTACAACGAGGCCGATGCCCAGACCGGCGAATGCCAGGCCGCCGAACTCGGCAAACCAGGTGATCCCTGAGCTGGTGGTGAACGGCGGGGACGGCTTGATCTTGGGCAGCACACCGGCAGCCATGAGCGGGGCCATGATGAGGAGGGCGGCCCCGTACATCGTCAGTGGGATACCGGTCAGCCAGGCCGGGATCAACGGCAGCAGGCGCGGGACTCGTCGTCCGGACAAGAACAGCGTCCAGCGGGGGAACACCTGCCCCCACGCGTACAGCAGCCCCAGCAGCAGGAAGATCCCGACCATCGCGGCCAGCACGGTCACATCGATCCCCGCCGACGCGGTTGCCTTCGACGGCCCCGACGCGCCGACGCTCGTCGTCCTCTGCCAGTCGTCGCCCGCGACGCCGAGCGCGTTGCCGCCCAGCGTCCAGATGGTCTTGGCTCCCGCCCACGGCAGGAGTCCGCCCATGAGCAGGTACACCGCGACGCGGGTCCGCCTCGGGGCTCGGGAGGCGGCTGGGTGGGCAAGCGGGCCGTCGGCTGCGCCGGCGTGCGGCCGCCCGCATCGCGGGCAGTCTCCGCGTAGCCGTCGGCGGTACGACAAACCGACGAGGAGCAGGAGGGCGGCACCGGCCGTGTTCAGCAGCACCTGGGCCAGCCCGGTGGCGCTCTCGATCCCCGAGAGCGTCGCAGTTGTCACGAAATAGATCGGCAGCCCGTTCGTTCCCACGACGAACACCGGGAGGGCCACGATCAGCGCCGTCGCTACCGCAACCCGGCCGAGCTTGGCGAGAGTTCGGGTGCTGGCCAGGCAGGCGCCGCCGGCCAGGAGCGCGAGGGCCGCCAGGAAGAGCTGGACCCCCGGCGCGTACGCGGAGTGCTCCTTCCATTGCACGGTGGTGCCCGTCACCGCCCAGGTGACCTCGACAGCGGCGTACAACAGGCCCCACACTGCAGCGACCATGGGCGCCCACACAGGCCACCGCCGCCACCACAACATCCGCCCCGGGCTTGCGGTCGGCGGCTCAGGAACGCCACTTACCTCCGAGTTCGCAGGAACAACCACCGTGACCCCCGTATATCCGGATTGCCGACGCTCCAAGATTCCGCGTCACCCGCGCTGATCACATCCATCCCACGGATCATCCGGCCTCCCCCGCGCGGGGGAAGCCGGATCGTGAGTGTCAGCCCGGCCGGAGGATTACGGTGCGGTGCGCCGACCGTTGTCGTAACGATCAGGGCGCTTGCCGATCGGACGGGAGTCTCGATCGGGTGATTACGGGCCGTGGGCGCATAGAGGCAGGGCCTCCTGCACAGTTCGGGGATTGTCGAAGTCCTACCGAGCAGCAGAGAGGCCCTGTTGTCCATGTCTGTCGCGCTCGTGCCTGTTACGTCCAACTGCTGCGTGTCGTCGTGTGATTGCCTCGCTCACGTATACGGGAATGCGGTCGACCACGGTGTGCGCGTTCGACGGTATCCGTCGGACATGACCGATGCCGAGTGGGCCCAGGTCCGCACCGCGCTGCCCACGCCGGGGTGGTTGGAGGGCAGGGGCGGGCAGCCGGAGGCGTACTGCCACCGGGCGATGTTGGACGCGGTCCGCTACCTGGTCGACAACGGAATCAAGTGGCGGGCGATGCCCGCGGACTGTCCGCCGTGGGACCGGGTATACGCGTTCTTCCGCCGCTGGCGCGACCTGGGTTCGCTCGGCCTGCTGCTCGGGGTGGTGGTCACCGCCGCGGATGTCGGTGACCGCGCCGCCGCCGAGGTGCTGCTCGCCCAAGTGGCCGACGCGCACCACCTGCTGGAGCTCATCTGGGCCGACGGCGGCTACACCGGCGGACTCATCACTTTCTGCCTCACCGCCCTGGCGCTGGTCCTGGCCATCATCAAACGCAGCGACGACCAGAAGGGGTTCGTGGTGCTACCCAAGCGGTGGATCGTCGAACGATTATTCGCCCACCTGATGCGCACTCGCCGCCTGGTGCGGGACTTCGAACGCCGCACCAGCACTGCCGAGGCGATGATCTACTGGTCGATGACCCTTCTCATGACCCGCCGCCTGGCCCGGCCACGTCCTTCGCGAGAGTGAACCGCCCCGGCGCGGGCTCGGCCAGCCAGTCCCGGGCCACCAGCCTCTTCGCCTTCGACCGCAACGCCTCCACCTTCGCCGGCACCACCTCCAGGCCGAAGCAGGCGGCCATCTCCTGGCATGAAAGCGGACCTTGACCGAGCCGATCGCGGTCGGCCAGGACCCGCAGGATGCGCTGATAGTCCACCGACAGTGCCGACCAGCCCAGCCCCGCACGCCACATCGGCACCACCGATTTCGCCTTCGCCGACTCCGCAGGCTTGGGCCGGACCTGCTGTTCACCGGGATCCCGCAAGACACGTCACCACTCCCACGAGACCGGCGACCCTATGCCTGACCAGCGAGAACGCGGTCCTCAAGTCCGGAAAGGCAACAGCCACTAAACCCGGGCACGTCACCCCGCGCCGTTCCTCACCAGTGGATGCCCAGCTCGTCGAGGGCGGCGATCTGCTGGGGGGTAAGGCTGCCTTCGCGGTTGCGGGCGCGTTGGACGCTGAGCCAGGCGTCGAGGCGCTTGCCGTTGACGTTCGTGCCGACGGGCGGGCGAAGGTGGCCGTGTGCGGCCTGGTACTGGCGGGCGTCGTCGAAGCGGGCCTGCCAGGCCTGATCGATCCGTACGTCGGCGACGCCGCGGCCGGGAGTCCAGTCAATGCCGAGTTCATTGAGCGCAGCGGCACGGTCTGGCGGGAGGGTGCCGCGTTGGTGGGCGGTGCGCTGGCGGCGGAGCCATACGGGCAGGTCGACTCCGGCGGGTCTGCTCGCCGGCGCCCCTCCCGGCCCCGGCCGTGCCGGTTCCGTTCTGACACGTGAGCGGCTGGCTACGTAGGTGAGTGTCTGATTGGGAACCCGGCGATCATGAGGCGGGCCATTCAGGTGGCCATGTGAGGCGGAGGTGACCCCACCGGGCCCGTGCGGCGTCAGCGGTGAGGTTGTGGGGGCGGCCGATGTCTTCCCAGGTCGTACCTGCTGCCCGGTCCGCGATGACCGCAACGCGGACCGGCTCCCTGGCCAGGTGCGCGAAATCGGCGGCAGCGGTGCTGTGCTGCAGCCCGGCCGTCGATCGCCTCGGTCAGAGCCTGCTCCAGGGCCTCGCACCGGCCGCGGATCTCCCAGCCGATCTGGAGCAGGGCAACCCCGGCCCGTACCGCGGCGGCTGCCCGCTGCCGGTCCCGATAGGCCGCCTGCCTGCACGAACGCGGCCGAGGGCAGTACCGGCGCCCACGTTCGGCCGGGATCTCCAACCCGCACCACGCACATGTGTCGTCGACGTTGCCCTGTTTTGGCTGGTGAGGGCGGAAGCCGGGCCCGTTGCCGTCGTCGAGCAGGTAGTGGACTCCGGCGCTGCGCAGGGTTGCGATCGCGGGGGCGAGGGCGGGGTGCTGGGCCTGGGCGGCGTTGATGTAGGGGAGGGCAACGACGGGGCGTTCGGGGATGCCGAGGGCCTCGGTGATGAGGCCGAGAGCGAGGGTATCGGCGTGGCCGGCCGCCCATTTGGTGGTGGTGTTCAGCGTTGTGGGGGCAACGAGGAGTGCGGCGGGGTCGGGCAGGACGTCGCTCTGGGAGGGCAGTTTGTAGGTGTGGCGTACCGGTGCCCGGTCAGCTGCCGCCAGGCGTCGAGTTCGCTGTCGCCGTCGGCTTCTTCGATGGACCAGCGGTGGGCGGCGGGGGTCAGGACGAGGGGGACGTCCCACCCGCGGGCCTGGGCGGCCTTGATGCCAGTGGTGATGCGGCGGGCGGGCGGGGCCGCGCAGGAGATCACGTACAGGGTCTGGGTCACGCGGGTAGTCCACAGCGCCCGGCGAGTGCGCGCAAGCGGCCCTCGGCGGTCCCGGCGCCCAGGAGGCGGAGGTCTTCGACGAGTTGGTGCGTACGGGGGCGGCCGAGGACTTCTTCGGGGGCTTCGCGCTCGGCATCCAGCAGGGTGTCGACGGCCTTCTCCCGCTGTCCGGCCTGGGTGTAGGCGTGGGCGAGGTCGGTCAAGAGGTGGGCGCGGCGTTCTCGGGGCAGGGCCGCGCGCTCGTCGGCGGTGATGGTCTGGGCGACGGCGGCTCCGGCGGCGCCTTCGTACAGCTTGACGTGGGTGGCAAGGCGGTAGAGGGCAACGTTGGTGGGGCTGAAGGCAGTGAACAGGGCGTTGCCGTCGGCATCGCGGGGAAGCTGGTGGGCGTGTGCGTCGGCCTGGTCCAGCAGGCCGGGAACCTGGCGGGCGGCGGCGGTGGCGCGGTGGTCGGTGAGGGCAGCCGCGGCGGCCTGGGCGATGGCGGCTTTGAGGTAGAGCATGCCGAGGGTGGACAGTCCGGCTGGGCCGCGGGCGGTGAGCTCATTGGTGAGGCGGGTGGCGGCTGTCTGGGCGAAGGCTGCTGCCGCGTGGGGGTGCCCGTCGGCAGTGAGTGCGTCAGCGAGATGGCGGGCTGCGGAGGCCTGGATGACGGGATCGCCGGAGCGCTCGGCGGCGATGACCGCGCGGTGGCCGGCGAGGGAGGCGATGTCGGGGGCTCCGGCTTTGATCGCGAAGGCTTCGGTGAGCTGGAGGGTCATGGAGAGGGCGCGGTACGCGGCGAGCTGGTCGTCGCCCTGGTGGAGCGCGGCGGCTTGGGTGGCATCGGTCAGGAGTCCTGGCATGCGGCCACCAAGGCTGGTGAAGGCGGCACTTGACTGGAACAGGCGCCAGGCGTGGTGGACGGGTCGGCGCAGGGTCTCCACGTCGATGGGGTCAGCGGGGGTGACTGGGGCTCCGGTGACGATGTCGTGGCGGTGCAGGACGGCCCTGATCGCATCCATCTCGTCAGCGTGAGCGTGATCATCGGGGGTTCCGGCGAGGAGTACGGCGAGAGGGACGGCGAGAACGCGGGCGGCCGCTTCGAGGACGGACAGGCGGGGATCTGCCTGACGCGAGCCGGCTTCGAGATCCTGAACCCAGCGTTTGCTCTTGCCCATCAGCGCGCCGAACTGGGTTTGGGTCAGGCGGCGAAACCGGCGCCGCGCTCGGACTGCTTCAGGGTGTGCGGGTACTCGGCCGGGGATCCGACCTGCTGGTTCCCGCCGGCCGCTACGGAACCTACGCTGCCGCCTGGCTCAGCGGTCCCCACGACGACGACCCGCAGCACTTCATTGACCCCGGCCGGCTCCGGGATGCGCTCCTGGCCGTCGACAGCAGGCACCTCGCCCAGGCGCAGAAGATCAAGAACGCCTTCGCCGAGTAGGCGGCCGCCCCGTACTCCTCCACCCCCAGGCCCTCGTACGCCGCCTCACCGGCAGCGGCCGGGGGCCTCTGTCAGCTGTCCATGGACAAGTCCTAGCTGTGCAGAACGCCGGTGCGGGCGGCGATGCCTCGGAGTTCGGGTGTGGTGCGTCCGGAGAGCAGCAGGCCGGAGACGAGGGATTTCACGGCTGGGCGGGCGTGGGTTTCCTGCGGGGCCCAGTACTCGGCTTGGAGGAGGGCGCGGATGCATTCGTCTCGTCGGCCCCATTGCGCGAAGGCCTTCGCGCGGTCGGTGAAGTAGAGCGCGCGCCGCTCCGTGGTCGGGAGCGCCTGGGGAGCGAGGGCATCGGCTGCGGCGATGGCGGCCGAAGGGTCTCCGGCGGTGTTCTCCGCCGAGATCAGGTGGAGCTGGACGGTGGCCCAGCTGAACCCGCCGTTGGTGTCCCGGAGGTGGGTGACGGAGCCCAGGGTCTTGGCAATGGCGGTGGCCTCGCTGGTCAGCTCGCGCATTCCGGCTTGGTCGCGTTGGTGGGCGACGGTGTAGGCGGCGCACTGGATCAGCAGGCCTCGCTCGGCGGTTCCGGCGTTGCCGAGTTCGCGCAGGGCCGGGTCGTCGGCGGCGTTCAGGGCGAGGGTCAGGGCCTGGTCGTGCCAGCCGGCCTTGCGGGCGAGGACGGCCTGCTGGCGGGCCGCCTCCGCGACCGCCACGGGCGCCCCGCCGGCGGCGGCGAACTGCCGGGCGCGGTCGGCGGCCATCCAGCCGAGTTGCGGCTCGTCGAGCTTGATGAGGATGCGGGTTGCCAGGAGGTAGGCCTGCGCCAGCACGGGGAAGTTGTCGCCGCTCCCGGTGGACCGGTGTCCGGCGGAGATCAGGCGGGGGAGCCGTAGGGCGAGGCTGGAGCACGAGCAGTTGTTGAAGTCGGCCGTGGCGCGGTGCAGTTCTGCCGCGAGTAGGTCCGCGGGCGTGTCGGGGGCTGTGCGGTCCAGCCCCAGCATCGCGTCGCGCAGCCCGGCGGTGAGCGTCTCGCCGAGCTGTGCCTCTTCGGTCTTGGCCGGGGCGGCGCCGGCGACGGGTGCTCCCATGGCGGCCGCCGCGGTGACCGCCAGGTTCGCGAGCAATTGCCTTCGCGTGCGCACCGGGTCCTCTCCGTCCTCGTGCCCTGGGCTTCCCAGAGTAGGGGCCGGGCGGCTGGGGTACGGGCCGGTTCGCTGACTGAGCGAGTCCGGATCTGCGTCCGGGGCCGGTGCGAGGCCGAGGGCCTGCGGTGGGATGTCGAGCGCGCGGGCGAACCTCTGGAGCACGGAGACATCCGTCATGGCGGACTTTCCGCGTTCTAACCGGGATACCTGGGCGGCCGAGTAGCCGGTCAGCGACCCGAGCTCGGCCAGGGTCATTCCCTGGGTTCTGCGTGTTCTGCGGACTACCTCGCCGGGTGTCGCCGCAGGTGTCACCTGTGGCTTTCGAACTGCATCCATAACCCCGTCCCGGTGTAGTGGCCCCTCAGAGGTGGGGCTCGCACGCGGCCGTCCGTCTTTGCACGAGATGCAAACTCCTTGCAGCCCTGCGGCTACGGACTGTTGTACCGCGTTCTGGTGCGGTGGTCTTGGAGTTGCCGCGGTCCACCAGCACCGCGCACTCCCCACCCAGTGAGTACACCCAAGAAGGGACTTCTCCGTGGATCGGTACTTGCAGCATCGCGAACGTCTGCTGACGTCGTCCAGGCCCCTGCCGGACTTCGAAGCCGTGGGCTCGAACGGGCCCTGGCTGCACCTCACCGACGGCCGCCCGATGTTCGACGGATCGAGCGGACTGCTCTGCGTGAACGTCGGGCAGGGCAGTCCGGCGGTCTTTTCCCGCATCGAGAAGCAGTTCTCCCGCTACTCGTTCGGCGGGGCCGCCGTCGTCCAGCCCCACATCCAGATGGAACTGATGGACCGCCTGTGCCAAGCGGTGGGCCGGCCGGAGGACTCCGTCGCGCTGACCACGTGCGGGACGCTCGGCGTCGAGGTCGCGGTGGGCCTGGCGAGGAACATCGTGCGGGTCCGCGACAAGAAGGCGCGCCGGGACATCCTGACGTCCAGCCTGAGCTACCACGGCAACAGCGTGTTCACCCTCAGGGTCGCGGGAAACCAGATCCGCAACCCTCGCCCCGAAGACCGCTACGGCCTCGGCCCCGCCTTCCCGGCGCCCTACCCGCCGACGCACGGCCACGCCCACGACGGGCACGGATGTGACGCCTCATGCGCCGACGAGGTGGCGCTCGCGATCGACAGCAGGGGCTCACAGAACGTCGCAGCGGTCCTGATCGAGCCCGTCAACGGGACCACGGGCGGCGCCTTCGTGCCCCCGGACGGATACCTGCGGCGGGTGTCGGAGATCTGCCGGGAACGGGGCGTCCTGGTCATCCACGACGAGGTCCTGACCGGGCTGTGGCGCACCGGTACACCGCTGGCGAGTCACCACTGGGACGGGTGCGAGCCCGACCTGGTCATCCTGTCCAAAGGCCTGGGCGCCGGCTACGTCGGCGTGGGCGCGGTGCTGGTGTCGCCGGAGATCGCGCCGCTGCTGCGGCACGAGGACGTGGACCCGCTGCCCGCGATGGGCACCATGGCCACCCATCCGCTCATGGCGGCGGCCTGTCTCGGCGTCCTGGACGAGCTGGAGTCGATGGACTTCGGCGCCTTCACCGCTCGCGGAGAGCGTCTCGGAGCGTCGCTACGGTCCCTGACCGGTCGGGCGGCGGTGCGCGAAGTCCGGGGCGCCGGCCACCTGTACGGGGTGGAGGTCGTGTCCGGCCTGCTCTGGCCGCTGATGGAGGAGTGCGAGCGGCGCGGCGTCTTCTTCTACCCGTTCACCGGAGCAGGTGACCCGCGTAGCGAGGGCCTGGTCGTCGCTCCCCCGCTGAACTCCAGCGACGAGGACATCGACTTCCTGGCCGCCGCGCTGACCGACGCGGTCGCCTCCCTCAGCTGATCCGTCCCGCCGCTCCCCTGCCGTGGGCGGCGGACCGTCTCCAAGCAGAAACCGAGGACACGTCATGCAGTTTCCCGTCACGGTCATCGACCAGCTCGACGAGGACCAGCTCCGCAAGTGGCACGACTTCTACGGGGTGAGCGCCGACCGGCCCCGCTTCGAGGAGGAAGGCATCTGGCGGCGCACCCAGCAGGAGGAGACCGCCGCCAACTCCGGCTGGACCGGCGAGGGCGACGCGCGACGCCGCATCGTCCACTACTGGCACCAGTACGGGCTCGTGGACACCACCGCGGCGCCGTCGCTCGCGATGACGCAGATGTACCTGTACCACTCGGTGGCCGCCCCGCGGGCCGAGATTGAGGAGGCGTGGGAGCAGAACCACGCGATGCTGTCCGAGGGCGGCTGGAAGCAGGTCGCGGCGGGCCGGTTCGAGCTCGGGGACCTGCGCGTCCACCTGATCCGCGTCGAAGAGCACCCGGAGGACCTGCGGGCCGGCCGTCGGCTCCCGGCGGACCACGAGGTCATCGACACCGTCTTCACGTCCGTCAACTGCTTCCCGCCCCGGGCGGTCCGGCGCCGGCCGTGGGAGGTCCTGACCCACGGCGTCCGGGTCAAGGACACTCCCGGGAAGCCCGTCTACGCCGACGACCTGGCGCAGCTCACCGACTTCCTGCCGTTCCAGGTCGAGGTCGGGTGCGGCGTCTCCTACGAGGCCGGGATCCCGCCGCTGCACCGGCTTCACGAGATGTACCACGTCAACGAGATCGAGGACGAGCAGCTGCGCAAGGGCTTCACCTTCGTCCTCGCGCCGGGAAGGGATCCGCTGCTCGCGGAGATGTTCCTCGACACCGAGGACAAGGTCGGCGAGCTGTCGGACATGTACCGGGCTTGCTTCGACGCGGAGGTCACCCCGGCCCTGCACGCGCTCAAGCGGATGGAGGAGGCCGGGCACATGGTCGGCCCGTTCATCACGAACAACTTCGACGCACTCGGCGCCCGTGCCGGATTCGAGGAGCAGTTCATGCGCCGCTACGACCAGCGGATCCCGCCGGTCACCTTCCACCCCGAGGCGAAGGCCCTGGTTGTGATCGGGCTGCACGCCGACCGGCGGTGGGTTGCCAAGCGGGCCCGCGCGGCCGGCCTGAAGGTCTTCCTCGTCGACCCCGAGGGATTCCCCCGTCCGGACGGCACCTGGTTCGAGTACCCGCTGGAGGCCCCGCAGAGCGGCGACGCTGTCGTACGGCAGACCGCCGCCGTCGCGATCGGCGAGCTGGAGCGGCTGCTGAACCCCAACCTGACCAGCGCGTGAAATGCGGGGCCGGGGAACAGCGCTAGCCTCTGGGCTCATTCCCCGGCCCCGCCACGCGGTGCCCCTCCCAGGATGAGAGTCAAGGAATGCGTATTTCAGTAATCGGCTGCGGACACCTCGGCATCCCGCACGCAGCAGCGATGGCCGAACTGGGTCACGAGGTCATCGGGGTGGACGTCGACCAGGCCAAGGTCGGCCGGCTCAACTCCGGCCAGTGCCCCATCTACGAGACCGGCCTCCCCGAGCTGCTCGCCGCCCACACCGCGAGCGGACGCCTGCGGTTCACCACCGACATCCGCGAGGCGGCCGACTTCGCCGAGCTGCACTTCATCGGCGTCGGCACCCCGATCGACGCCGACGGCCGCTCCTACGACACCGGGCAGGTCTTCGGGGCGATCCGCCAGCTCGCCCCACACCTGACCCGGCCGTGCACGATCGTCGGCAAGAGCACGGTGACCGTCGGCACCACCGTCCAGGTCACCGCCCTCGCCCAGCGCCTCGCCCCCGCCGGCACCGCGGTGGAGGTGGTCTGGAACCCCGAGTTCCTCCGCGAGGGACACGCGGTCGAAGACACGCTGCGCCCCGACCGGCTCATCGCCGGCCTCACCACCGTCGAAGCCGAGAAGGCGATCCGCACCGTCTACGCCCCGATCCTGGACGCCGGGGTCCCCATCTTCATCACGGACCCGCAGACCGCCGAACTCGCCAAGGGCGCCGCGAACACCTTCCTCGGCCTGAAGATCAGCTACATCAACGCCGTCGCTGACATGTGCGACGCGGCGGGCGGCGACATCTCCCAGATCGTCGACATCCTCGGCATCGACCCCCGCATCGGCAGCGGCGGCATGCGACCCGGCATCGGCTACGGCGGCGGCTGCCTGCCCAAGGACGTCCGCGCCTTCACCGCCTCCGCCCGCCAGCTCGGCGCCAACCGGGCAGCTACCCTCCTGCGCGCCGCCGAAGAGATCAACGAGTCCCGCACCGATGTCGCCATGGACCTCATCCGTGGCGCCCTCGGCGACCGCTCCGCCAAGAACGCCAAGATCACCGTGTGGGGCGCCGCGTTCAAGCCCGGCACCAACGATGTCAGGGAGAGCCCCGCGCTCGCGCTCGCCCACGCCCTCCAGCAGGCCGGCGCCACCGTCACCGTTCACGACCCGCAGGCCGTGGCCACCGCCATGACCCGCAACCCGGAACTGGACTACACAGACGACCTGTCCGCATCCGTCGACGGAGCCGACCTCGTCGTCCTGGCCACCGAATGGCCCGAATACGGCCAGGCGGACCCCCAGGACCTGGCCGGCCGCGCGGCTGTCCCTTTGCTCGTCGACTGCCGCACCACCCTGGACCCCGAGCCCTGGCGCACGGCCGGCTGGACCGTCCACCAGCTCGGACGCCCCGGCAAGTAGCACCGCGGCCTGAGCGACAGCTCTCCACCACGTCACCATCCCCCTGGATCGCCGGAGGTASCGCACGATGTCCAGCAACGACGTTGTTCTCCGCCGCGCCACCGGTACCGACGCCCGCGCCGCGGCAGACGTGTGGCTGCGTTCCTTCGCCGCCGCGCTGCCGACCGTGCGCTGCGCGCACGACGAAGCCGACGTACACAACTGGTTCGCACGCGTGCTCGTGCCCCGGTATGAGACCTGGGTCGCGGTCACCGACGGCAACGTGGTGGGGCTCATGGTGCTCAACGGGGAGGAGCTGAAGCAGCTCTACCTCGACCCCGCGTGGCGCGGGCGGGGGCTCGGGGACCGGTTCTTGTCCCTGGCCAAGGAGCAGCAGCCGGGCGGGCTGACGTTGTGGACGTTCCAGGTGAACACGTCAGCGCGCCGGTTCTACGAGCGGCACGGCTTCATCGCGGTCGAGCGGACGGACGGGATGCGCAACGACGAGCGCGAGCCGGATGTCCGATACCTCTGGCAGCCACCGGCACGCTGACGATGAAGGCGGTCACCCGAAGTCCTGGGTGACCGCCTTCATCGTTGTGGAGCCGGCCACTGGGATCGTCAGACGGTCGGTGAGCCCTTGTAGTCGTGACCTTGGTAGCCGCGGCCGTCCTTGTGCCAGTCGAGATAGAGAACCCCGTTCCCGTACGCGCCGCTCCCGGCCCGGTGGCTGATCGTCGGCGTGCGGTAGTTCCCGTCACGGTCCCCGCCGGACGTCGCCTCTTCCAGCCGGGCTTTGATCTCGAAGTCGCGCTCGGCAACGACGGGATCGGTGCCCTGCCCGGACTGCATGATCTGGAGCCGGATCTTGGCTCCGTCGAAGATCGTCGCGTCCTTGCTGGCGTAGAAGGCGGGCCCGTTGGCTGCATAGGTGAGAACGATGTTCTGGCACAGATCTTGGGGAGCCGTCGCGGAGCGTGACATCGTTGTTCGATTGCGAGTGACTGGCTCGCGCGAGACGGCGTACGCCTTGTCGCCTGACCGCCGGAAGTGACGCTCCCTCAGGTGCATTCCGCTCGCTGCTCTGGCCGGGTGTTGACCGTGATGGTGCTGGTCATGCAGACCGACGCACCGTTCTGGGACTCGCTGGTGTTCGACGGGATCGACGAGGTGGATGTCGAGGCGGTTACGGCCGCGTTCGGCACGGTCGAGGTGGTGGCGAGAGGCCGCACGGCCGCGGCGGCATGTCCGGACTGCGGCCGCTTCGCGGACCGGGTCCACGACCGATACCAGCGCAGGCTGAAGGACCTTCCGCTGGCTGAGCAGGGCTTTGTGATCCGGCTGACGGTCAGGCGTTTCATCTGTGGGTCGGCGGACTGTCCGCRCCGGACGTTCGCCGAGCCGTTCTCCCGGCTGGCCGCGCCGTACGCGCGGTTCACCACGCGGCTGAACCGCGCCCTGGAACGGGTGGGGCTCGCCTTGGCGGGGCGGGCCGGCGCTCGGCTGGCGGCCCAGCTGGGCTTCGATGTTGGACGGATGACCTTGTTACGCAGGGTCATGGCACTGCCTGATCCACGGTTCAGCACGCCGCGAGTGCTGGGCGTGGACGACTTCGCGATCCGCCGCGGACAGACCTACTCCACCGTCTCGACCAGCGTCGAAGACCACCGGGTGGTCGACGTGCTCCCGACCCGTGAAGCCGGGCCGCTGGCCGCCTGGCTGGACCGCCATCCCGGCGTGGAGATCATCTGCCGGGACCGGGCGGGTGCCTACGCCGAGGGCGCCCGGCGCGGTGCCCCCGACGCTTTGCAGGTCGCCGACCGGTTCCATCTGTGGCAGGGCCTCGGCCGAGCCGTTGAGACCTGCGTCGCCGCCCACCGCGACTGCCTGCGCACCCCGGCGCCCAGCGGCACGCTGCCGGAGGCCACCCTACCGACTTCAGGGCGATCGCAAGACGACGCGGAGCCCGCCGGCCGGCGGGCCGCGCGAAAGAAGGCCGCACATGCCCTGGTCCACGAGATGCTCTCCCAGGGCCACTCACGCCGGGCGATCGCCCGGCACCTGGGCTGGGGCCTCAACACCGTGCTCCGATACGCGAACGCCGCACGCTGGCAGGACACCATCCGCGAGAACCGGCCCCGGCCCAGCAGACTGGACCCCTACAAGACCTACCTGGAACGACGCTTCGCCGAGGGATGCACCAGCGTCACCCGACTCCACGACGAGCTGATCGCCGAGCACGCCCCGGTCACCTACGGCATGGTCCGCGCGCACATCGCCACCTTGCGCGGGGCCCCACCCGCAGCACCGCCGCGGCCGCCCCGCCGCCGTCAAGGCCCTCACCGAGGTGATGGAAGGCGCCGGCCCCTCGGCCTCCGCCCGCGAGACGTACCTGTCGGTGACGCTCTCCGCCTCCCGGTCCCGCCTCGCCATCAAGGGCGCGGGCGGCGGACAGGTCGGCGCGGCCGCCGTTCTCGTACGCGAACTGCACGCCATGAGACAGGCCCTGTCCAGTGCCAGCCTCCAAGTGGAGGAGTGGCTGGACCCGCGCGGGGTCGCCCAGACCCTCCGTACCGCCTACGTCCCCGACGCCCAGGTCATGCTGGCCACCCGCAAGGCCGCGGCCGCCGCCCCCGACTGGACCGGCGTCGACGTCGAACTGGCCGGACCCGCGTATGCGGAGACCGGCATGGGCGTCTACCAGCACGACGGCGCCTGGACGGTCTCCTACCAGGTCCGCGGCTGGCCCCAGTCGCAGGTCTACGCGACGTTCCTCCAGCCGCTGCTGCGCCCCCGGGCCAACGCCCGCCGGAGCCTGTCCCTCGTCTACGAGCCGCTGGCCCCCGCCGGGCGCGCAGCGAGCTCGCCCGGGAGACCACCAAGAGGAACGCGGCCCGCAAGCTCAGGGCCAAGACGGGCCGGGACGAGAGCGAGGACGAGCGCCGCGCCGAGATGGTCGCGCGGCGCCAGGACGCCGAGCGCGTGAAGGTGGGCCGGGGCGGCGGCTCCCACGCCGTGCAGCTCGCCCTGTCCCGCACCGAACAGCACCTCTTCGAGACCGACGAGCGGATGGTGATCTGACGTGTCCGAAGGCAACAAGGCGCCCGTAGGCGCCGGAGTCGACGACAACACCCTCCTGGCCGCCTACGGCGCCGGCCTCCTCGTCACCGTCAGCGGCGCCGTCCTGGTGGCCGGGCCGCTCGCCTCCCTGCTGTCCGGCAACGGCTGGGCGCACCGTACCTCCGGAGTGCCCGTGACCGTGGTGCAGGCCTTCTCCGAGGGGCCCGGCTCGGTCTTCCGGCCCGCCCCGCCGTCCTGGCTGTTCTACGCCCTCACCGCCACGATGGTCCTGGCCGTGGGCGTGGCCTTCATCAAGGCCGGCGCCCTCCTGTCTTCCCGGCGGCGCGGCGCGGGCGCCCAGTGGGGCGGTGCGAAGACCGAGCGGAAGATGTCCGCGGGCGACGACCCCGCCCGCCGCGTCAACCGGGTCACCGCCGGCCGTAGCCTGCTCACCAAGCGGATCGTCGCCGCCCAGCCGAACATCTCGGCAACCGTGTTCGGCGTACCCGGATCCTCGAAGACGACCGGCCTGGTCCTGCCGAACGCCGCCGAATGGGCCGGTCCCCTGGTCGTCACCACCACCAAGGCAGCCGACCTCGACGTCATCCGCGCCCGCCGACAGGCGATCGGCCCGGTCTGGGCCATCGCCCCGGCAGGGATCCCCGGCCGCGCGGGCGACCACTGGTCGCCGGTCGCCTACTGCACCGACGCCAAGGCCGCCGATCGGATGGCCGCCTGGCTGGCCGAGGCTTCCGCCTCCGGCGGCGACAAGCGCGCCGCTGCCTGGGTTGACCAGGCCAAGAGCGTCCTCCTGGCCGCCCAGCTCTCCGGCGGAGGCATCTCCGACATGCGCCGCTGGATCTCCCTCGGCAAGGACGCCGTCGACCACGTCCGGGCCGTCCTCCTCTCGCACGGTTTCGACGACGTCGCCGACGACTACGCCTCACCCTGGCTGCGCCTGCACGAGGACGGCGTCGGCTCCATCCAGTTCAGCCTCAACGTCCTGGCCCGCGTCTTCGCCGACGAGGAGGTCCGCGAGACCTGCTCCCGTTCCGACTTCACCTTCGAGGAATGGCTCGACGGGAACGGCACCATCTGCGTCATCGCCTCCGAGGCCGACGCGGACCGTTTCGCCCCGCTCATCAGTTCCCTGATCGCCGGGGCGATCCACGCCGCGGAGGCCCGCTACAACTCCACCGGCAAGCCGATCGACCCGAGCGTCGGCATCCTCGTCGACGAGGCCGGCAACATGCTCCGCTACCCGAGGCTGCCCAACATCCTCACCACCGGCCGGGGCATGGGCATCGTCCTCCTCACCGTCTGGCACGACCTCTCCCAGCTCCGCGAATCCCTGGGCACCCAGAAGGCCAACACCGTCCTGTCCGCGAGCGGCCTGCGCATGCTGCTGCCCGGCTGCGGCGACCTGGAGACCCTGCGCTACTTCTCCGGCCTCTACGGGCGCACCGAGGTCATGAAGACCAGCCACAGCCGCTCGCGCGGGGGCGAGCACTCCACCAGCACCCAGGCCACCGAGACGGACCTCGCGCCCGTCCACTCCCTCCAGCAGCTCCCCGACTTCACCGCCATCGCGCAGTACACCAACCTGCCGCCGGTCAAGGTGAAGATGCGGCTCACCTTCCGCGACAAGGACCTCAGGAAGCTCCTCGCGGCTCCCAAGGCCGGCTCCGGCAAGAAGTAGTGCGCCCATGACCCACCTCGCCCCCGACCCCGCCTTCAGGAGGCCGACGTGCCGGACCCGCTGAATCCCGCCGACCTGTGGGCGCCGCCGCCCGGCGCCGCCCACGGACCCGAGCCTCAGCGCTGGGTGTGGTCGGCGATGGAGCCCGCAGAACGCCGGACGCGCCTGCGGGAACTCGCCGTCTGGGTCGACTGGCTGCGCACCGCCTTCGAACTCCACAACAAGATCACCCACTGCTGGTACCGCCACTCCGCGGTCGTCGAGCACCTCACCGCTCTCTACGCGGGATGGACCCGCACGTACGCGGGGGAGCAGACTTCCGGACGCGAACTCGCCGAAGCGGACTGGATCAACACCCTGCACGCCTTCGTGCCCCGCCTGCAGCTCGCCGCCTGCGCGACGGGCAGCCACCAGGACCCTCCGCCCCTCGTCCCGGCGCCCGCCGGGAACGCCGAGGCCTTCGAGAGCCACCTGGCGCACTCCGACACGACCACCGCCCCGGCCGTCCACCCGGCGGCCGCCGAACTCGGCCGCCACGAAGCCGAGCTCAACGCCCCGCTCTGACGCGGACGCCCGTCCGGCGGCCCGGCGTCGCTCAGGTCGCCAGGCGCGGGGAGCGGGGAGCGGCCGGCGGGGAAGTGGCCACCCGCGGCGCCGGCCGCGGCCTGAGGGCCGGCAGCTACCCGCTGGCCGGCGGCGGTCCCAGGCTGGGTCGCCGAGAGCCGTACGGAATGGGTCCCGGCCGCCTGCGCCACGGTGTGCAGGGCCCTGACGTCCTCGGGTGGGAAGCGCCCCGCCGGGACGGCCGCGGCCACGGCTGCCTGGGCGCGCTCGGCGACCGCGCCGTAGCGGGTGGCCGCGGTACCGGGGCCGTTGGGCAGGTCGTGCGGGGGCAGCTGCTGCCAGGCCTCTCGGAAGGCCCGGATCCGCGGGTGATCGGAGCCTTGCAGCTCACGGCCCATGTCGCTCTCGATCCACGTCCGGAAGGAGCGGGTGACGTCCTCGGCCGCACGTACGGCGTCCTTGGGCGTGGCGTACGCGGAGGAAGGTGCGGAGGGAGGCGCGGCCGAAGGCACCGCCACCGGGCCGTCCGGGCGGGGCTGCGCCGCCCAATGCCGGGCGAGGTGGGAACCCTGAAGGGCCGTGGCCATGAATCCGGAGGCGACGTTGCCGCTCTCCGGCGGCGCCGTCTTGGCGTCGATCACGGCGAGGTGGGCCATGTCGTCGCGGCTGAAGACGTTGCCGGGAAGCATGCGGGAGGCGGCGCCGGTCACGTCGACCGAGTGCCGCCGCTCGCCCGTCTCGAACTCCAGGCGGTAGCCGAGGTACTGGCGGTCCTCGTCGAAGAGCAGCTCCCCCGTACCTGGCCGCCCGACGACCGTACTTCGGATTCCACGGGGTCGAGGGCGACGGGGAGGCGGGAGACACGGCCCAGGCACGCAAGGTAGGCGTCTGCCTCGACGCCGATCGGATGGCCGGCACTGTCGAGGGCCGCGAGGCGGACACCGCCACCCTCCTCGGCGGGGGCCGCCGTGCCGACCGCGCCGAGGTAGCGTCCGTTGTACGTCACGAGTCGGCCGTCGCCGCCCCATTCGGCGTCGTGCTTGCGGCGCAGCGCCGTGTACTGGGCGTCGTTGTGCAGCACGAACGGCGCGTCCTTGCCGACCATGGACACCCGGGCGTCCGGGTTGGCCTCCAGGATGATCTACGCGTTCGCGATGGCGGCGCCGCCGACCCCGGCGATGACCCAGTCGTTGGCGACGAGGGGGTCGTAGTCGCCGTCCCCGACCTCGTCACCCATGAGGACCCGGCCGGGCGCGAGGGCACGTGCCTGCTCCCAAGCCGCCGTCGCCCGGAGGGTCTCGGCCGCACCCGCGACGCGTTCGTCCCCCGCCTCCCGCAGGGCCTCGGACACCTGAGGGTGGGCCACCGCGCCCAGGGCCGCCGCGGCCCGGCCCTCACCCTCGGGCAGTGCCCGGAGCTGGTCGCGGGCAGCGGTCGCCTCGGGCGTGCCCACGGCGGAAAGGGACTCCGCGAGGACGTCGGTCGCCTCCCGTACGGTCGGCACCTGGCGGTTGGCGCCGGGGACGATCTCGGGCGGGATGCCGGTGGCGATCAGCCGGGATCCCTGCACCTCGACCTTGACGGGGGCAGAGCCGTCGGCCGGGGTGATCTCGGCGATCAGACGGCCCTCCGTGCCGATGCTCAGCTGCGCGCGACCGTCGACGGGGGGGCCGCGCGCCGCGGCCGTGTCTTCGCACAACTGGAGCGCGGGAAGCGGCACCCGTTCCTGCGGATCGGCGAACTGGTACGGATCGCCCATGCCGCTCTGACGCAGGTGCCTGACCTGGTCTGCGGACTGGACGATCGCCCTGATGGGGTCCACGTGCCAGCGTCCGCGCGCGTCGATCAGCAGTGCGTCCGGGTCACGCCCGGCGAGCGCGGCGCCGCCGCCGATCATGACCGGGAACTGCGGGTACCGGCCCTCGGGCAGACCGGCCTGCTGTTCCCGCAGCGAGGCCAGCGTCCGGCTGCTGAGCTCGGTGCGCTGCCGTGCGGCCTCGGCGGCGCTCCGGCTCAGCTCCTCGCGTGCCACGGGCGTCCCGTCCGGCCGCAGCCCCGGCATGGGGAACTCGCCCATGGCGGCCTGGGGAGCCTGCGCGCGGGCTGCACGAGCCGCCCGCGCGTCGGCCAGCGCCGACGCGTCGGCGTGAGCCAGGCGCTCGGCGGGTAGGGCAAGCTCCGCCACCGCGTCACGCGTCCCGGCCCGCAGACGCTGACGCACGATGTCCAGGCGCACGTCGGCCGCGTACTGCTCGTCCGCGTGTTCCTGCACGTCCTCGGCTGGTGCCACCGGCCTCAGGCCCGACTCGTCGATGAGGGCTGAGAACCGGTCGCGGGCCTCCTGACGCTCAGGGGCGGCGAGGTCCGCGTCGTTCATCCTGTTCGCCAGGTAGTTCAACTCGCCCACCCGGCCCAGGTCCGCGTCGGAGAGCTCGGGATGCGCGGGCAGCGCGGCGCTGGGCGCCAGGAGGTTCTCCAGTGGTGCCCGGCCCCCGGCCGCGGCGCGCTCCCTGACGCCGAGCAGCTCGCCCACTTCGCGGGCCAGTACCTGGCCGGCCTGCGCCGGCAGCAGGGTGTCGGCGAGTTGGACGACGTACCGGTCGGTCGTCGTGTTCGTGAAGGTGCGTGCCACCAGCGGCCGCGGCAGTGCGGCCGTGTCCAGGCGCAGCTCGATCCACCGGTCGGCGGAGTCGCTCAGCTGGAAGAAGCGCCGGCCGTCCTCCTCGGCGATGGTGGTGCCGCTCAGCTGCTCGGCGTACAGATCCCGCAGCATCCTCGGCAGGACGGCCTCGGCCTCGCCGAGCAGCTGTCCCCCGCCGGTACGCAGCTCCACTGTTCTCCCCCGTCCGGCGTGCTGATACGGATATGATCATGAAATGTTGATCGCTCGTTCGGCGCAGGAAGCGCACCTCTACATGGACCTGCACGTCTGTGTCTGCGGCGCTACGCAATTCGATCGGCAGCACCGGTTGGAGGACCGGGAGGGGCTCCTGGTCAGTGTGTACGAGGGCACCTGCCCGCAGTGCGGCCGCACGCGCTCGTACGAGTTCACGATGCCCGACGGATGGCCCCCCGCGCCCCCGGCCTTCGGCGGTCCGGAGCCCTCGCAGATCATCGACCCGGGTGAGTTCATGTGGGTCAGCGACCGGTTGTCGACCGAGTCCGGGCTGCGGCTGCTGAACACCCCGCGCGCCGAGCACCGCGAGATCCGCCCCACCGCCGCGTACGGGACGGCGGCGCTGGAAGAAGTCGCCAAGTTCCTGCCGGAGGGCGCCGACCGGATCCCGGAGGAACGGTTCACCTCCGAGCGGGGGCGGGAGATCTACGCCAAGGACCCGACGCGGTTCACGCGCAAGGACATCACCGCCGCCCTGGAACTGGACCAGAGGATTCTCGACGGCATCGACCGGTACAGCCCGCCGCTGGGCTGACCGGCCTCCCGGGGCGGTTCGGTCGCGCCGGGGACAATGCGGGCCGCACCAGCGGTCGGCCTCAGGAGCAGCCGTTCGCTCGTCTCGTCACCTGCGACTGCCTCGCCACGACGCGGGGATGGCAGCTCTGGCTCCGCTACTCGACACCGGCGTCACCGCTGGCGTGACCAGCGACCAGCTCAAGCACTTCCGCGCCGTGGCTACGCGCTACGGCAAGCGCGCCTACGTCTTCCTCGGCACTGTCACCGTGGCGTCCCTCCGCCTGTGGCTCAGCCCGTGATCGGGCGGATAAAACGCTGGCTGCCTGATTGGCTTCCCTGCCACGAACTGGGAGTGACCACGTTGTTCCTGATGGTCGGCCTGCCAGGGGCCGGAAAGACCACACGGGCTCGGCAGCTCGCCGCAGAGCACGGCGCGCTGCGTCTGACGCCCGACGACTGGATGATTCCCCTGTTCGGCGAGGCGGAGGCGGACGGGAAGCGAGATGTGCTGGAGGGGCGCATGCTCTGGCTCGCCCTGGAGACGGTCAGACTGGGCACCGACGTCGTCGTGGACTACGGCTGCTGGTCACGGGACGAACGGTCTGCGATCCGCTGGCTGGTGGAGGCCGAGGGGGCGTGCTTCCGCATGGTCTACCTGCCGGTGGACGAGGAGACCCAACGCGCCCATATCGCTCACCGCTGGGCGACCACCCCCGAGGAGACGTTGCCGATGTCCGAGGCCGACGTCCTGCACGGCCGCGCGCATTTTGAGGAGCCCGACGCGGCGGAGCTGGAGGGCCGCAGGGGCGACGGCCCGCCGCCCGGGTGGGTCGACTGGCGGGAGTGGGCCGCCGACCGGTGGCCGTCGTTCGCGTGACTGCTGCGGCCCACGACAACTCAGCCGTACCGGGCGTGCCTGCACCGCCCCGAGATGATCCGCCGGACAGCCCCTAACGCGCGTGAACTCAACGGCGATCGCACCGAGCTCAGCGTCGGCGGACTGGGGTCGAACCAGCGCAACGTCGAGTACGTGGCCTCGCACCTGCCGGGTGTGAAGGTCAACCCGGTTGGTGACTTCACGGTCGGAGAGCAGCGGTTCCTGCACGAGCAGGGGCGGAGGGACCATGCTCTGGTCGCGAAGTTCACCCCTCCGCAGTCCACACAGCCGGTCCTGGTCATCATGGGGCAGTCGTCGATCGCGAACCAGGCGGCTGTGTACCTCCTCAAGCGCGACTACCGGCGTCTGTCGAAGACGGTCGCATCGGTCGATCGGTTCTGCCTCATGCTGCGGGTCGACGCGGCAGATACCTACGGCTACCAGGCGGTCGAACTGGCTGCTGACCTGTCTGCGGTTGCCTTCCAGGGCCGCCAGCGCCGATAAGACACGGGCCACCTCGTCAGAAACCCGCAGCTGGGCGATGGTCCGACATCCGCAAGCATCTCGGCCGGCAGGTGGGCGGCGGGCATCTCTGCGCTCTGCAGCCGCCGCCCCGCTGAGCGCCGCCAAATTCCAAGATCACCTGGACTTTGAAACGCCCCTGTACGTTGGCCAGCGTGAACTTGCCGGGATGGAGCTGTCGGTATGTGGACCGCCTGATCTGCGGGCCCTTGTCCGGCGGGAGGCTGAGGGGCCGAAGCATCCTCCGCCGGGCCATCGCGGACCGGATTCCGTTCCGGTGGGTGACCGCGGACGCCGCCTACGGCATGGCTCAGCGGGAGACGACGGTGTCATGGCGGGAACTAGTACCACTCCTTCGTGCACGCCCAACTGCCGCCGACGCCATCGTAGTGCTCCACGCAGGGGCGGGTGGCGAGGCCGGCATTCACCATCATGGTGTAGGCCGGATAGTTCGGAGACGCGTTGAACACGTACGGGTCGCGATTCCTGATTTCCAGCTTGCCCCTGAAGTTGGAGTTCGCAGCGTATTCGAAGCGCGCCCACACGGCGTTGCACTTCTTCGAGTACCGCATCTGAACAGCTGGCGGCCCACCGCCGTCCGACCGGGCGACCGCCCCTGCGGGGGTGACGGCGTCCTTGTCGCAGCCTGTCGCGTTGGGGTTCTTGCCGTTGCAGGACGCCCCCTTGCAGGCGGGCGCTGCCGCGGCTTGTCCGGAAGCCTCGGCGGGAGCGGTCACGCCCAGCGCCAGGACAGCGAGGGTGCCTGCGAGGAGACGCGGAAGCCGGTGAGAAGCCAAGGAGACCCCCTTCCTGTGCTGTGGTGAGGCACAGCGCGTTGCGTTCACGTTCACGCGGTAGGTGATAGCCAGGGCGTATACCGTGCATACCGGGGCCGGGCGATAATCACCGCAAAGAGTGGCCTGTGCCCGGATCGCGGCGTGGGGTTGACTTGGCCAAGGGGGACAGCCGGGGGGACCGCCAGCCTGGCGAACGTCTTCCGTAAGAGGACTACTTGTCGCGCATGGCTTCGATCTCGGCAGCCTGCGCGGCCACGTCGCGTGCCTGAGTGTAGAACTTGCTCGCGTACGCGTCGCTGATCGCCGGAAGAACCCTCTCGAACACCCCCACCAACCTGATCAAGCCTCCTCGGGACGGTTCGGGGAGGGGGCCGTCGAGGACGCGATAGACGTAGCCAGCGGTGTCCGCGTCGAGCATGACCATGTCCTGGTCCTCAACGTCCAGGCCGCGGAACCCGTTCGGGAACGGCATGGCCCGGTACTCGTCCATCATCTGCGCGAGCGCGTCGAGCTTCTTCTGAATCACGGGGGGATTCTGCCAGGGGCCCGTGCGGTGAAGTTCCAGTCACACCCCTGGAGGGGACTCACAGCACTAGCAAGCGCACGGGCCCCAACCCGGTGAACCTATGCGGTCAGAGCACTAAGGGTTGTCCCGTAACTGCTGGTCACAGGTGAGATGATCTTGGTGTGGCTGGTGTGATCACGGCGTCGGAGCCGTCTTGGATAGCCCCGTTCACGGGGCTGAGTCCGCGCTGTTTCGGGAAGCTGGTGACCGTTTTGCGGCGCG
>NZ_JBFRER010000133.1:0-20489 GCF_052114405.1 Streptomyces sp. M-16
CGCCGGCCCAGCCGCCGGCCGGCGGGCCGCCGCAGCCGGGTTACGGCTACCCGCAGCCCCAGCAGCAGCCGCAGCCCGGTTACGGCTACCCGCAGGCCCAGCAGCCGCCGCAGCCCGGTTACGGCTACCCGCAGCCCCAGCAGCAGCCCGGCTACGGCTACCCGCAGCAGCCCGGCATGCCGCAGGCCCCCGCGCAGCCCGCCCCGCCCGCGGGCGGCGGCGGTGCGCAGCGCAACCAGCTGATGATCATCGGCGCGGCGCTGCTGGCCGTGGTCCTCATCATCGGAGGCGGCTTCTGGTACCTCTCCGGCGACGAGGACAAGGGCGGCGGCACCCACCCGACCGCCGACGGCACCGGCGGTGCCACCGACGGCAACAAGCCCCCGGCGGCCGCGGGCGGCACGGAGAAGCCCCCGGCCAACCCCAAGTCGAAGCCGCTGGTCAACGTGGCGAGCCCGGCCCCGGCCGACGTGGTCTCCGTCGACGGTTCCTGGCTGACCGACAGCACCTACGTCAAGTCGGACATCGCGAAGGTGGTCGGCTACAACCTCGTCGACGGCGGCAAGAAGTGGGAGATCCCGCTCCCCGCCAACATCTGCGGCGCGACCAAGCACATCAGCGACAACAAGACGGCCATCCTCTTCCAGGAGGCCCAGGCCAGCGACGCCAACAAGTACCCCCAGTGCACCCAGGTCGGCGTCATCGACCTGAACACCGGCAAGCTCGTGTGGTCGGCCACCGCCAAGTCCACCACCGGCGGCGACAAGCCCGTGGCCTTCACCGAGGTCACCCTCAGCGGCCAGACCGTCGCCGCGGGCGGTCTCAGCGGCGGCGCCGCCTGGAACCTCGCCGACGGCAAGTCCCTCTGGGCCCCGAAGACCGACGGCGAGGGCTGCTACGACCTCGGCTACGCGGGCGGCGAGGCCCTCGCCGTGCTGCGCAAGTGCGGCCGGATCCCGAACCAGACCCTGCTCGCGCAGTCCCTCGACCCCGTCACGGGCGCGCCGAAGTCCTCGTACAAGCTCTCGCCCGGCATCGAGTGGGCGGGCATCGTCTCCACGAAGCCGCTCATCGTCGCGGCCAACGTGGGTGACACCGCCAAGAACGCCACCAACGTCAGCGACCTGTTCGTCGTCGACGACGCCGGCCAGCTGAAGTCCCACATCGCGCTGTCGGGCGGCAACTACGCGCCCAAGTGCCCCGCCACCGAGGTCGAGCAGTGCTCGAACATGGTCGTCGGCAACGGCAAGCTGTACATGCCCTCGTACGAGCACCAGGGCTCGACCTCCGTCGGCCGCACCAACGAGATCCTCTCCTTCGACCTGGAGACCGGCAAGCCCACGGCCGACCGGGCCGACGCGGGCGAGCGGTACACCATGTACCCGCTGCGGATGGACGGTCCGAACATCATCGCCTACAAGGTCCCGCCGTACGACGGGGGCGGCCAGGTCGTCAGCATCGACGGCAAGACGATGAAGGAGACCCTCCTGATGCAGAACCCGGCGGAGAAGACGAGCCAGCGCATCGAGACGAGCTTCTCGATGGACTACTCGGAGTACCGCTACCACAACGGTCACCTCTTCATCTCCCGCACCATGGCGCGCAAGCCCTACTCCGACAAGGGCGACCCGGAGTACCTCTTCGCCTCGTTCATCGCGAACTGACGCGACCCGAGGCGACCCGAGGCGACCCGAGACGATCCCGCGCGGACGCCGCGAGCCCTGCCGAAGCCCCCGGAAGGTCAACCCTTCCGGGGGCTTCTCGCGGTAACCGGCACGCTCCGTCGAACAAGCGTGTAGCTTGCCGGGTCAGAAGGATCTGGGGTGGGAGCCTTGATGGGCGTACGGGTCATGGTGGTCGACGAGCACCGGCTGCTGGCCGAGGCGCTCGCCTCGGCCCTGAAACTGCGCGGGCACCGGGTGCTCGCGGCGGCCGCGCCGACGGCGGGTGCCGCCGAACTGGTCATCGGCCGCGCCCCGGAGGTGTGCCTGTTCGGCACCGCCACCCCCGCCGAGCCCGGGGTCTTCGAGCCCGTCGTGCGGATCAAGCGGGAACGTCCGCAGATCGCCGTCGTGGTCCTCGGGCCGGTGCCGAACCCGCGGGGGATCGCCGCGGCGTTCGCCTCCGGCGCCTCCGGCTACGTACGTCAGGACGAGCGCATCGAGGGCGTGGAGCGGGCCCTGGCCAAGGCGCGGGCCGGGGAGGCCGCGGTCTCCCCGCAGCTGCTCCAGGGAGCCTTCGCCGAGCTGCTCAACCCCGCCGCCCAGCCCGACGACGAGGGCAGCCGGCTGCTGCGGCTGCTCACGCCCCGGGAGGTGGAGGTGCTGGTGCGGGTCGCGGAGGGCGAGGACACCCGGCTGATCGCCGCGGGGATGGCCATCGCGCCCAGCACCGCCCGTACGCACGTGCAGCGGGTGCTGATGAAGCTGGGCGTCGGCTCCCGGCTGGAGGCCGCCGCGCTGGCGGCCCGTACCGGGCTGCTGGACCGGGTGGTGTTCCCCGCGTCGGAGTCCGTGCTGGAGGGCCCGGCCGTGCGGTGAGCCGGGCGGTACGGCGATTTCCCCGGAAGCGTGGAATCCGGTAAGTCAGAGTCAGTGCACGCGCGCCCGTGCGCGTCCGCGAGAGGTTTGGAGTGCGAGTGAGCAAGTACCTGGTCACCGGTGGTGCGGGATATGTCGGCAGCGTCGTGGCCGCCCATCTCCTGGAGGCCGGCCACGAGGTCACCGTCCTCGACAACCTCTCCACCGGCTTCGGCGAGGGCGTCCCCGCGGGCGCGACCCTGGTCAACGCCCGTATCCAGGACGCCGCGGAGCACCTGGACGCCTCCTACGACGCGGTGCTGCACTTCGCGGCGTCCTCGCAGGTCGGCGAGTCCGTGGTCAACCCCGGCAAGTACTGGGACAACAACGTCGGCGGCACCCTCGCCCTGCTGACCGCGATGCGGGAGGCGGGGGTGCGCCGCCTGATCTTCTCCTCCACGGCGGCCACTTACGGGGAGCCCGTGGACGGGCCGCTGACGGAGACCTCCGCGACCGCCCCGACCAACCCGTACGGTGCCTCGAAGCTGGCCGTCGACCACATGATCGCGGGGGAGTGCGCGGCGCACGGCCTCGCCGCCGTCTCGCTGCGCTACTTCAACGTGGCGGGCGCCTACGGGGAGTTCGGCGAGCGCCACGACCCGGAGACGCACCTGATCCCGCTGATCCTGCAGGTGGCCCTCGGGGAGCGCGAGTCCATCGCGGTGTTCGGCGAGGACTACCCCACCCCGGACGGCACCTGCGTGCGCGACTACATCCACGTGGCCGACCTGGCGGAGGCCCACCTCTCGGCGCTGCGCGTCGCGGCGGAGGGCGAGCACCTGGTCTGCAACCTCGGCAACGGCAGCGGGTTCTCGGTCCGCGAGGTGATCGAGACGGTCCGCAAGGTCACCGGCCGGGACATCCCCGAGACGGTCGGGCCGCGCCGGGCCGGCGACCCGGCGGTACTGGTCGCCTCCGCGCGCACCGCGCGGGAGCGCCTCGGCTGGGTTCCGACCCGCTCGGACCTCACCCGCATCGTGACGGACGCCTGGAACTTCGCCCGCGCCACGCGTTCCTGACCCGTGCGGCGCACCCCGCGCCGCCTCCCGCCCGGAGCCGCCGCGCCCGGAGCCACCGCCCACGCCCATGCCCTCGCCCTCGCCCAGAGCGGGGGCGTGCGCGCGCCGTGCGGGCGCGCCGTGTGGGCGTCGCGCGCGGGCGCCAGGCGTGCGTACGCCGGGTGAAATGCCCCCCGTGCAACTGCCCGTGGCACACCCCGGTCGGAAATCCGCCCCAGGACCTTGCGGACAGGTGAATTCAAGCCATCGGCCGACCCGTTGAAGACCCTCCCACCGGAAAATCCCTGGGAAAACTTCTGCTATTCGGCCAACCGCGAGACGGGACCCGCTCTACGCTGATGCGTGACACCGGTGGGGGCCGGTGTTGATTCAGGGGTCGAGACACGCCGGGTACGGCGTTCGGTCCGGGGTAGTGCACAGATGTCGCGGCGGCGGCCGCGGCGGCAGTGGGCCACCCGGTCCGGGCGTCGTACCCGTAGTCGTCCGTTCCCCGACCCTTGGGGGTTTTGTGGTCCGTATCCGGGTTCTGGTGGTCGACGACCACCGCATCTTCGCCGAGTCTCTGGCAGCCGCGCTCGCGGCCGAGCCGGACGTGGACGTGTCCGCGGCCGGCAGCGGCCCCGCCGCCTCGCGCTGCCTCGAACGCGCGGCGGCCGAGGGCCGCCGCTTCGACGTGCTGCTCGTCGACGCCGACCTCGGCGACGCCGTGCCCGCCCAGCGGGAGGCCGGTTCCGCGCCGCCACCGCCCGTCTCCGACGGGATCGCCCTGGTCGCGGGGGTGCGCGTGGCCCATCCCGGGGTGCGCACCGTGGTCCTCGCCGAACGCGACGACCCGCGCCGGGCCGCGCTCGCCCTCCAGGCGGGGGCCTCCGGATGGGTGGCCAAGGACTGCTCCCTCTCGCGTCTGCTGGCCGTCGTCCGCGGGGTGCTGCGCGAGGAGACCCACCTGCCGCCGGCGCTGCTCACCGGGGTGCTGCGGGAGCTGACCGCGGCGCGCAAGCACCGCAGCGACAGCGAACGCCTCGTGGAGTCCCTCACCCCGCGCGAGCACGAGGTGCTGCGCTGCATGGTGGCGGGGCTGGGCCGCAAGGACGTGGCCGCCCGTCTGTTCCTCTCCCCGCACACCGTCCGCACCCACATGCAGAACGTGCTGGGCAAGCTCGGCGTGCACTCCACCCTGGCCGCCGTCGCGCTGGCGCGGCGGGCCGGGGTGCGCCCGGCCGAACTATCCGGGGATGTTGTCGAACGGAGCGGTCAGCTGGCGTAGCAGCCCGGCGAGATCGCCGCGCTGGGCCGTGGAGAGCTGGGCCAGGATCGCGCGTTCCTGGGCCAGCAGCCCGGCGAGCGACTGGTCGGCGCGGTCGCGCCCCTCGGGCGTCAGCCGGACCAGGACCCCGCGCCGGTCGCTGGGGTCGGGCAGCCGTTCGACCAGGCCCTTCTTCGCGAGCCGGTCGATGCGGTTGGTCATGGTGCCCGAGGTGACCAGCGTCTGCGTCAGCAGCTGGCCGGGGGAGAGCTGGTAGGGCGCGCCCGCGCGCCGCAGCGAGGTCAGTACGTCGAACTCCCACGGCTCCAGGCCGTGCTCGGAGAAGGCCAGCCTGCGGGCGCGGTCGAGGTGGCGCGCGAGCCGGCTGACGCGGCTGAGCACCTCAAGCGGTTCCACGTCGAGGTCAGGGCGCTCTCGCCGCCATGCCGCGACCAGTCGGTCGACCTCGTCCTCCATGCCGATCAGTGTAAGGGGTCTGTCGATGTGAAGTCTCTTCAAATCGAGAATCTTGACATCGAGATATATCGGGCCGACCATGAGGGCATGGAGGGGGCCGGAACGGCTTCCGACTCCGACCGCCCACCAGCAGGGAGGCTCGCACATGCATTCCGACACCGCACCGGACGCACGTCACGCCGCATCCGCAGACGCCGCGCCGCCGACACCCACCTGGGACCCCGGGCAGTACCTCCGGCACGCGGGCCACCGCACCCGGCCCTTCCTCGACCTGCTCGCCCGCGTCGCCGAGCTCCCCACCGCCCCCGCCCGCATCGCCGACCTCGGCTGCGGCCCCGGCAACGTCACCGCGCTGCTCACCGCCCGCTGGCCCGACGCCCGCATCACGGGCTACGACCTCTCCCCGGAGATGCTGCGCCGCGCCGAACGGGAGTACGCCGGACCCACCCCCGGCGGCGGCAGCCTCGACTTCCGCCACGGCGACCTGACCGGCTGGGTTCCCGAGGAGACGTACGACCTGATCGTCTCCAACGCGGCCCTGCAGTGGGTGCCCGGCCACCCCGGCTCCTTCGCGCGCTGGATCAACGGCCTGCGGCCCGGCGGCACCTTCGCCTTCCAGATCCCCGGGAACTTCACGGCCCCCAGCCACCGGCTGCTCGCCGAACTGTGCGACACCGCGCGCTGGCGGGACCGGCTCGGAGGACTTGGCGCGCGCTACGTCCACATCCTCGAACCCGGCGAGTACCTCGACCGCCTCACCGGGCTCGGCTGCGACGCCGACGTGTGGGAGACCACCTACCACCAGCTGCTCCAGGGACCCGACGCGGTCCTCGACTGGGTCAAGGGCACCGCGCTGCGGCCGGTGCTCACCGCCCTCGGCGACGACCGGCCGGCCGTCGACCGCTTCCTGGCCGAGTACCGGGAGGCACTGCGCGAGGCCTACCCGTCCGGCCCCCGCGGCACCGTCTTCCCGTTCCGCCGCATCTTCGCCGTCGCCCGCAGGGAGGCCTGAGCGTGCTGAGCGCCGTCGACCACGTACAGCTGGCCGCGCCACCCGGCTCCGAGGACGCGCTGCGCGCCTACTACCGGGACGTCCTGGGCATGGAGGAGGTCCCCAAACCGCCCGTCCTCGCCGCGCGCGGGGGCTGCTGGTTCGCCGCCGGGACGGTCCGGCTGCACCTGGGGGTCGAGGAGGACTTCCGGCCCGCCCGCAAGGCCCACCCCGGACTGCGGGTGACCGGCATCGAGGCCTACGCGCACGGACTGCGCGAGCGCGGGGCCCTGGTGGTCTGGGACGACGACCTCCCGGGACACCGCCGCTTCTACTCCGAGGACCCGGTCGGCAACCGGCTGGAATTCCTGGAGCCGGACCCCGCGCGCGCGTGAGCGGGGCCGGATCCCCGGCGACCTGAGCGGGGCCGGATCCCCGGCCCGGCCCGGCCCGGGCGGACGGACGGACGGCGCCCCGCCACCGGGAAACCCGGCGGCGGGGCGCCGTCGTGACCGTCCGGCCCCGCGCTCAGCTCTTGCGGTGGCCCACCAGGCGGGGTTTGGCCTCCAGGTTCTCCAGCCCGTGCCAGGCCAGGTTCACCAGGTGCGCCGCCACCTCGGCCTTCTTCGGCCGCCGCGTCTCCAGCCACCACTGCCCCGTCAGCGCGACCATCCCGACCAGCGCCTGCGCGTAGAGCGGGGCCAGCTTCGGATCGAAGCCCCGGGCCTTGAACTCCAGCCCCAGGATGTCCTCCACCTGCGTGGCGATATCGCTGATCAGCGAGGCGAACGTGCCCGTCGACTGCGCCACGGGGGAATCCCGCACCAGGATCCGGAAGCCGTCCGTGTAGTTCTCGATGTAGTCGAGCAGGGCGAACGCCGCCTGCTCCAGCAGCTCCCGCGGGTGCCCGGCCGTCAGCGCACCCGTCACCCCGTCCAGCAACTGGCGCATCTCGCGGTCCACGACCACCGCGTAGAGGCCCTCCTTGCCGCCGAAGTGCTCGTACACCACCGGCTTGGACACCCCGGCCTTCGCCGCGATCTCCTCCACCGAGGTGCCCTCGAAACCCTTCTCCGCGAAGAGGGTGCGGCCGATGTCCAGCAGTTGCTGACGCCGTTCGGCGCCCGTCATCCGGACCCGGCGACCTCGCCTGGGCTTGTCGTTGCTGGAACTGCTGCCGTCGATCGCCACGTCCCCCATCATGCCGCGTTCGTCGTCTTTTCCTTGCGCCGGGCGTCGATGCGCCCGCCCGACGGCCAGCGCACGTCCGAGGCCCAGCCCAGCCGCTCGAACCAGCGGATCAGCCGCGCGCTGGAATCGACCTGGCCGCGCAGGACACCGTGCCGGGCCGAGGTCGGGTCGGCGTGGTGCAGGTTGTGCCACGACTCCCCGCAGGACAGCACCGCGAGCCACCACACGTTGCCGCTGCGGTCCCGGGACCTGAACGGCCGCTTGCCCATCGCGTGACAGATCGAGTTGATCGACCACGTCACGTGGTGCAGCAGCGCCACGCGCACCAGCGAGCCCCAGAAGAAGGCCGTGAACGCACCCCACCAGGACATCGTCACCAGACCGCCCGCCAGCGGCGGGACCGCCAGCGACACCACCGTCCACAGCACGAAGTCACGCGAGATCCGCCGGATCGCCGGGTCCTTGATCAGGTCCGGGGCGTACTTCTGCTGGTCGGTCTGCTCCTCGTCGAAGAGCCAGCCGATGTGCGCCCACCACAGGCCCTTCATCAGCGCCGGCACCGTCTCGCCGAACCGCCACGGCGAATGCGGGTCGCCCTCGTGGTCGGAGTAGCGGTGGTGCTTGCGGTGGTCCGCCACCCAGCGCACCAGCGGCCCCTCGACCGCCATCGACCCCATGACCGCCAGCGCGATCCGCAACGGCCGCTTCGCCTTGAAGGACCCGTGCGTGAAGTAGCGGTGGAAGCCGATGGTGATGCCGTGGCAGGTCAGGAAGTACATGAACACCATCAGGCCGAGGTCCAGCCAGCTCACCCCCCGGCCCCAGGCCAGCGGCACCGCCGCCAGCAGGGCCAGGAAGGGCACGGTGATGAACAGCAGCAGCGCGATCTGCTCCACCGACCGCTTCTGCTCACCGCCGCGCGTCGCGGACACCGCGTCAGTGGAAGGAGTGGGGGACGCGGGCGCGTCCTCGATCAGACCGGGACCGATCGTCATGGGGGTTCCCCTGGGGGGTGAGAAGTCGGCAGGCCCGCCGGAACGGACCCTACGGACCCGTAACCTACGGCATCGTAAGTATGGCAAAGGTCCCCGGCGCGGCAAGGGAGCACACCACGCCTGCCCGCCTCCCGCCCCCGTGCGCGGCGCCGCGGCGGCGGCGCCGTGGCGGCGCTGCCGGGGCACAAGTACGCGCCGCCTATCCTGGTGTCGTCGGACAGCGCGGTCCGCACGGGCAGCCCGGGCTGCGCACCGGTGCATCGGTAGGCACCGCCA
Source organism: Streptomyces sp. M-16 (assembly GCF_052114405.1). NCBI lineage: Bacteria > Bacillati > Actinomycetota > Actinomycetes > Kitasatosporales > Streptomycetaceae > Streptomyces > Streptomyces sp. M-16. The sequence goes on from NZ_JBFRER010000133.1 coordinate 8,775, forward strand.
CCGCGCGCCCCCCGGGAGCCCACAGCCCAGTAGCGCTCGAACACTGCAAGGAGCCGCACCTGTGAGCAGTGCTGACCAGGCCGCCCAGGCCCCCGCCACCCGCACCTCCGCGACCTCGGCGGAGACCGCGAACGCCGAGCTGCGCGCGGACATCCGCCGCCTCGGCGACCTCCTGGGGGAGACCCTCGTACGCCAAGAGGGCCAGGACCTCCTCGACCTCGTCGAACAAGTACGCGCCCTGACGCGCACCGACGGCGAAGCCGCGGCGGAGCTGCTCGGCGAGACCGACCTGGAGACCGCCGCCAAGCTGGTGCGCGCCTTCTCCACCTACTTCCACCTCGCCAACGTCACCGAGCAGGTGCACCGCGGCAAGGAGCTGCGCGCCCACCGCGCCGCCGAAGGCGGTCTCCTCGCGCGCACCGCCGACATGCTCAAGGACGCCGACCCCGAGCACCTGCGCGAGACGGTCCGCAACCTCAACGTCCGGCCCGTCTTCACCGCGCACCCCACCGAGGCCGCCCGCCGCAGCGTCCTGAACAAGCTGCGCCGCATCGCCGCCCTGCTGGAGGAGCCCGTCTCCGGCGCCGGCGAGCGCCGCCGCCACGACCTGCGGCTCGCCGAGAACATCGACCTCGTGTGGCAGACCGACGAACTGCGCGTCGTGCGCCCCGAGCCCGCCGACGAGGCCCGCAACGCCATCTACTACCTCGACGAGCTGCACGCCGGCGCCGTCGGCGACGTCCTGGAGGACCTCGCCGCAGAGCTCCAGCGCGTCGGCGTCGAGCTGCCCGCCGGCACCCGCCCGCTCACCTTCGGCACCTGGATCGGCGGCGACCGCGACGGCAACCCGAACGTCACCCCCGAGGTCACCCGCGACGTGCTGATCCTCCAGCACGAGCACGGCATCACCGACGCCCTCGAACTGGTCGACTTCCTGCGCGGCCTGCTGTCGAACTCCATCCGCTACACCGGCGCCACCGAGGAGCTCCTGACCTCCCTGCAGGCCGACCTGGAGCGCCTCCCGGAGATCAGCCCCCGCTACAAGCGGCTGAACGCCGAGGAGCCCTACCGCCTCAAGGCCACCTGCGTCCGGCAGAAGCTCCTCAACACCCGCGAGCGCCTCGCCAAGGGCATCCCCCACGAGGAGGGCCGCGACTACCTCGGCACCGCCGAGCTGCTCACCGACCTCACCCTCATCCAGACCTCCCTGCGCGAACACCGCGGCGCGCTCTTCGCCGACGGCCGCATGGACCGCACCATCCGCACCCTGGCCGCCTTCGGCCTCCAGCTCGCCACCATGGACGTGCGCGAGCACGCGGACGCGCACCACCACGCGCTCGGCCAGCTCTTCGACCGCCTCGGCGAGGAGTCCTGGCGCTACGCCGACATGCCGCGCGACTACCGGCAGAAGCTCCTCGCCAAGGAGCTCCGCTCGCGCCGCCCGCTGGCGCCCACCCCGGCCCCGCTCGACGCCGCCGGCGCCAAGACCCTCGGTGTCTTCGGCGCCATCAAGGACGCCTTCGAGAAGTTCGGCCCCGAGGTCATCGAGTCGTACATCATCTCGATGTGCCAGGGCGCCGACGACGTCTTCGCCGCCGCGGTCCTCGCCCGCGAGGCCGGACTCATCGACCTGCACGCCGGCTGGGCCAAGATCGGCATCGTGCCGCTCCTGGAGACCACCGACGAGCTGCGCGCCGCCGACGTCATCCTCGACGAGATGCTGGCCGACCCCTCCTACCGCCGTCTCGTCTCGCTGCGCGGCGACGTCCAGGAGGTCATGCTCGGCTACTCCGACTCCTCCAAGTTCGGCGGCATCACCACCTCCCAGTGGGAGATCCACCGCGCCCAGCGCCGGCTGCGCGACGTCGCGCACCGCTACGGGGTGCGCCTGCGCCTCTTCCACGGCCGCGGCGGCACCGTCGGCCGGGGCGGCGGTCCCTCGCACGACGCGATCCTCGCCCAGCCCTGGGGCACCCTGGAGGGCGAGATCAAGGTCACCGAGCAGGGCGAGGTCATCTCCGACAAGTACCTCGTCCCCTCGCTGGCCCGCGAGAACCTGGAACTGACCGTCGCGGCCACCCTCCAGGCCTCCGCCCTGCACACCGCGCCCCGCCAGTCCGACGACGCCCTGGCCCGCTGGGACGCGGCCATGGACATCGTCTCGGACGCCGCGCACGCCGCGTACCGGGAGCTCGTCGAGGACCCGGACCTGCCCGCGTACTTCTTCGCGGCCACCCCGGTCGACCAGCTCGCCGACCTGCACCTGGGCTCCCGCCCCTCCCGCCGCCCCGACTCGGGCGCGGGCCTGGACGGGCTGCGGGCCATCCCGTGGGTGTTCGGGTGGACCCAGTCCCGTCAGATCGTTCCCGGCTGGTACGGCGTCGGCTCAGGCCTGAAGGCCCTGCGCGAGTCGGGCCAGGACGCGGCCCTCACCGAGATGGGCGAGCGCTGGCACTTCTTCCGCAACTTCCTCTCCAACGTCGAGATGACGCTGGCCAAGACGGACCTGCGGATCGCCCGCCACTACGTCGACACGCTCGTCCCGGACGACCTCAAGCACGTGTTCGCCCGGATCGAGGCCGAGCACGAGCTGACCGTCCGCGAGGTCCTGCGGATCACCGGCGGGCAGCGGCTGCTGGACTCCCAGCCGGTGCTCCAGCAGACCTTCGCCGTCCGCGACGCCTACCTGGACCCGATCTCCTACCTCCAGGTGTCCCTGCTGGCCCGTCAGCGTGCCGCGGCCGCCCGTGGCGAGGCGGCGGACCCGCTGCTGGCCCGCGCGCTGCTGCTCACCGTCAACGGCGTGGCGGCCGGTCTGCGCAACACCGGCTGACCCGGCCCCGCCCCGCACGCACGGAAGCCCCCGCCGACGGCGGGGGCTTCCTCGTACGCGGGTCAGGAGTTGTACGTCGACTGCGCCCGCTCCAGGCCTTCCTGGATCAGGCACTCCACGGCGTCGGCGGACCGGTCCACGAACCAGTCCAGCTCCTTGCGCTCGGTCGAGGAGAAGTCCTTCAGGACGAAGTCCGCGACCTGCATGCGGCCGGGCGGGCGGCCGATGCCGCAGCGCACGCGGTGGTAGTCCGGTCCCATCGCCTTCGTCATCGACTTCAGGCCGTTGTGCCCGTTGTCCCCGCCGCCGAGCTTCAGGCGCAGCGTCGGGTAGTCGATGTCCAGCTCGTCGTGGACCGCGACGATCTTCTCCAGCGGCACCTTGTAGAAGTCGCGCAGGGCCGTGACGGGGCCGCCCGACAGGTTCATGAACGACATCGGCTTGGCGAGCACGATCCGGCGGTTCGCCGGCCCCGGCGGGCCGATGCGGCCCTCGACGACCTGGGCGCGGGCCTTGTGCGCCTTGAACCTGCCGCCGATCCGCTCGGCCAGCAGGTCGGCCACCATGAAGCCGATGTTGTGGCGGTTGCCAGCGTACTCCGGTCCGGGGTTCCCGAGACCGACGATCAGCCAGGGCGCCGCGTCGTCCGACATCAAAAGCTCCTTAAGTGCCTGGAACGAAGACGACCGCCGTCCCGCTCCAGTGGAGCCGGACGGCGGTCGGTCAGCAACTGCTGAGGGGGTGGGGCGAGGCTCAGGCCTCGGTGCCCTCGGCCGCCTCGGCGGCCGGCTCCTCGGCCTGCGGGGAGACGACCTGCAGGACGGCGATGTCGCCGTCGACGGCCAGGGTGGTGCCGGCCGGGAGGACCAGGTCCTTGGCGTGGATGGTGGCGCCGGCCTCGAGGCCCGCGATCGAGACGGTGACCTCGGTCGGGATGTGGGTGGCCTCGGCCTCGACGGAGATGGTGTTCTGGAGGGTCTCCAGCATGTTGCCGCCGGCGGCCAGGTCGCCCTCGGTGACGATCGCGACGTCGACGGTGACCTTCTCGCCCTTCTTGACGATCAGGAAGTCGACGTGGGAGATGGAGCGCTTCAGCGGGTGCTTCTGCACGGCCTTCGGGATGACCAGCTCGGTGCCGTCGCCCGCGATGTCCAGGGAGATCAGGACGTTCGGGGTGCGGAGCGCCAGCTGCAGGCCGTGGCCCTCGACGTTGACGTGCTTCGGGGCCTGGCCGTGGCCGTAGATGACACCGGGGACCAGGGCGTCGCGACGGGCCTGGCGGGCGGAGCCCTTGCCGAAGGTGTCGCGGAGCTGGGCGGAAAGCTTGACCTCGGACATGCTCACTCCTCGTGGGGTGACGGAAGAACGGACTGGGTCACCCGGCCGGAACGGCCTGCTACGAAGAGCGCGTCGATAACGGAGCGTCCGTCCCGGAATACGGGTACGGCCTCCCTCGCCGAGCAACTCAAGGAGTGTACCCGGCGGGGGAGGCCGCGCCCAAAAGGATCTCTGCCCGGTGTTACTGCTGCTCTTCGAAGAGGCTGGTGACCGAGCCGTCCTCGAAGACCTCGCGCACCGCGCGGGCGATCATCGGGGCGATGGAGAGCACCGTGATCTTGTCGAGCTCCAGGTCCGAGGGGTCCGGGAGGGTGTTCGTGAAGACGAACTCGCTGACCTTGGAGTTCTTCAGGCGGTCGGCGGCCGGGCCCGACAGGATGCCGTGCGTGGCCGTCACGATGACGTCCTCGGCGCCGTGCGCGAAGAGCGCGTCGGCCGCGGCGCAGATGGTGCCGCCGGTGTCGATCATGTCGTCGACCAGGACGCAGACGCGGCCCTTGACCTCACCGACGACCTCGTGGACGGTCACCTGGTTGGCGACGTCCTTGTCGCGGCGCTTGTGCACGATGGCCAGCGGCGCGTCCAGGCGGTCGCACCAGCGGTCGGCCACGCGCACGCGGCCGGCGTCCGGGGAGACGATCGTCAGCTTGGTGCGGTCCACCTTGGCGCCCACGTAGTCCGCGAGGACGTTGAGGGCGGACAGGTGGTCGACCGGTCCGTCGAAGAAGCCCTGGATCTGGTCGGTGTGCAGGTCGACCGTGAGGATGCGGTCGGCGCCCGCGGTCTTCAGCAGGTCCGCGACCAGGCGGGCCGAGATGGGCTCGCGGCCCTTGTGCTTCTTGTCCTGACGGGCGTAGCCGTAGGACGGGATGATCACGGTGATGGAGCGTGCCGACGCGCGCTTCAGCGCGTCGATCATGATCAGCTGCTCCATGATCCACTTGTTGATCGGAGCCGTGTGGCTCTGGATCAGGAAGCAGTCCGCGCCACGAGCCGACTCCTGGAAGCGGACGTAGATCTCACCGTTCGCGAAGTCGAAAGCCTTGGTCGGCACGAGGCCGACTCCCAGTTGGTGCGCGACCTCCTCGGCCAGCTCGGGGTGGGCGCGGCCGGAGAAGAGCATCAGCTTCTTCTCGCCGGTCGTCTTGATCCCGGTCACAGCACTGTCTCCTCAGACGTGTGGAAAGCTGCTCGCCCCCGTGTGCGTCCGTCCCGCACACGGTGAGCCAGCCGAATTGCGTGCACCTATCACGGTACGCCGTCCCGGGCGTACCTGTTTCCGGTCAGTTCACCTCAGGGGCGACCGGAGTCCTGCTCGCCGGTCGACTGCGCGGCCGTCGCGGCCGCGCTGCCGGGGCGCTTGCGGGCCACCCAGCCCTCGATATTCCGCTGCTGGCCACGGGCCACGGCCAGGGCGCCGGGCGGCACGTCCTTGGTGATCACCGAGCCGGCGGCCGTGTAGGCGCCGTCCCCGATGGTGACGGGAGCCACAAACATGTTGTCGGAACCCGTCTTGCAGTGTGAGCCGACGGTGGTGTGGTGCTTGTGTTCGCCGTCGTAGTTCACGAACACGCTGGCGGCGCCGATGTTCGTGTACTCGCCGATCGTCGCGTCGCCCACGTACGACAGGTGGGGCACCTTGGTGCCCTCGCCGATCGTCGCGTTCTTCATCTCGACGTACGTGCCGGCCTTGGCCTTGAGGCCGAGGTTCGTGCCGGGCCGCAGGTACGCGAAGGGTCCGACGCTCGCCTGATCCCCGATCACCGCGCCGTCCGCCACCGTGTTGTCCACGCGGGCGCCCGCGCCCACCCGGGTGTCCTTGAGCCGCGTGTTCGGGCCGACCTCGGCCCCCTCGGCGATGTGCGTGGCACCCAGCAGCTGGGTGCCCGGGTGGATCAGCGCGTCCTGCCCGAAGGTCACCGTCACGTCCACGAGGGTGCCGGCGGGGTCCACGACCGTCACGCCCGCGAGCATGGCCCGCTCCAGCAGGCGCGCGTTCAGCAGCGCCCGGGCCTCGGCCAGCTGGACCCGGTTGTTGATGCCGAGGATCTGGCGGTGGTCCGCGCCGACCGCCGCGCCGACGCGGTGGCCCGCCTCGCGCAGGATGCCGAGCACGTCGGTGAGGTACTCCTCGCCCTGGCTGTTGTCCGTGCGGACCTTGCCGAGCGCGTCCGCGAGGAGGCGCCCGTCGAAGGCGAAGACCCCGGAGTTGATCTCCCGGATCGCGCGCTGCGCGTCGGTGGCGTCCTTGTGCTCGACGATGGCCGTCACGGCGCCGGTGGCCGGGTCGCGGACGATGCGGCCGTAGCCGGTGGAGTCCGGGACCTCGGCGGTCAGCACGGTGACGGCGTTGCCGTCGGCCCCGTGGGTGGCGGCGAGCTGCGCGAGGGTCTCGCCGGTCAGCAGCGGGGTGTCGCCGCAGACCACGATCACGGTGCCGTCGACCGGCCCGCCGAGCTCTTCGAGGGCCATCCGGACGGCGTGCCCGGTGCCGTTCTGCTCGTGCTGGACCGCGGTGCGGACGTCGGCGTCGATCCCGGCGAGGTGCGCGGTGACCTGCTCGCGCGCGTGGCCGACGACGACCACGAGGTGTGCGGGGTCCAGCTCACGGGAGGCGGCGACCACGTGACCGACGAGCGAGCGCCCGCAGATCTCGTGCAGGACCTTGGGGGTGGCCGACTTCATGCGGGTGCCTTCACCCGCTGCGAGTACGACGACGGCTGCCGGGCGGGTTGCGCTCACGGGTGTGCCCTTCGGCTTCGGGGGTGGACCCAGGAAGGATACCGGTGCCGAAGTGCCCCTGTTCTGGGGGACTCCCGGGGGCGGACATGCGAAAGGGTCCCGACCGGAGGTCAGGACCCGCGTGCTGTGAGCTTCCTGTGCTGAGCTCCCCTGTCAGGACTCGAACCCGAACATAAGGCACCAAAAGCCTCAGTGCTGCCAATTACACCACAGGGGATGGCGAATCCGATCGAATCGGACTTTTTGCGCTGCCGATCAAGCTGGCCGTCCCTACTATGCCGTACCACCCCCCCTCCCCGCGACGGTACGCGCGCCCGTATATGTCCGGAGTCGGCGCACGGGCCGCCCGTACGCTGGACGGCATGACCGGTACGGGGGAAGAGCGCGACGGGGCGGGCCGCGACGGGCCCTGGTGGTGGGAGCGGCGGAGGTCCGCGCTGCTGGACGTGGGGCTCGCCGCGGTGTCCGCCGCCGAGTGCGGGCTGGAGGGGCTGCCCTTCGCCCGGGAGGCGGGGATCCCGGCGGCCCTGGGCGTGTCGTTCGGAGTGGTGGTGGGGGCCACGCTCCTGCTGCGGCGGCGGTGGCCGGTGGCGGTGGTGCTCGTCGGCATCGGCGTCGCCCCGGCCATGATGGGCTTCCTGCTCGGGGTGGTGGGCCTCTACACCCTCGCCGCCTGCGAGGTGCCCCGCCGGGTCACGGTGACGCTGGGCTCGATGTCGCTCGCCGCGACCTTCGTGGTGACGTACCTGCGCACCCGCGGCGACGTGGAGGCCGACGGGCTGCTCGTCGTGGTGCTGTCCGCGTTCATGGCGGTGGCGCTGACCGTGCCGCCGGTGCTGCTCGGGCTGTACGTGGGGGCCCGGCGACGGCTGATGGAGAGCCTCCAGGAGCGCGCCGACTCCCTGGAACGGGAGCTGTCGCTGCTGGCCGACCGGGCCGAGGAGCGGGCCGAGTGGGCCCGTACGGAGGAGCGCACGCGGATCGCGCGCGAGATGCACGACGTCGTCGCCCACCGGGTGTCGCTGATGGTGGTCCACGCGGCGGCGCTCCAGGCGGTGGCCGAGAAGGACCCCGGCAAGGCCGTGAAGAACGCCGCGCTGGTCGGTGACATGGGCCGGCAGGCCCTCACCGAGCTGCGCGAGATGCTCGGCGTGCTGCGGGCCGGGTCGCCGGGGCCCGAGCCCCGGCCTGCGGTCCGCGGGCACGCCGCGCGGCCGGCCCCGGCGCTCGTGGGGGGCTTCGAGGACGGGCCCTGCCTCGCCGAGTTGGAGGCGCTGGTCGGACAGTCCCGGGCGGCGGGGATGGACGTCGAGATGGTCGTGCACGGCGAGGGGGAGCGGTACCCGGCGGAGGTGGAGCAGACCGCCTACCGGGTGGTGCAGGAGGCGCTGACCAACTGCCACAAGCACGCTCCGGGCGCGCGGGTCGTCGTACGGCTCGCGCACCGGGAGGGCGAGGTCGCCATGCAGGTCCAGAACGGGCCCTGCGGGGCGGACGGGGTCGAGCCCGGTCTGCCCAGCGGGGGCAACGGCCTGGTCGGGATGCGGGAGCGGGTGCTCGGGCTCGGCGGGGTGTTCGTGTCCGGGCCGACGGACGAGGGCGGCTTCAAGGTCTCCGCCGTCCTGCCGGCCTCCCGCTAGGCCGGGCGGGTCCCGCCGCCGCGGCCTCCCGATGGGTCCCGCCGCCGGGTCCGCGCGATCCGCGGGGCCGCGGCGCCGCGGCGGTACCCGGCGTCAATGGCCCGTGGTCAGGGGCCCGTGGTCAGGCGGGCCGGCTGGAGACCGGTCAGCAGGAGGGTGAGGGCCTCGTCGAGGCCGGAGCCCAGGTACCAGTCGCCGGTGTGGTCGATCCCGTAGACCCGGCCCTCGCGGTCGATGGCCAGGTGGGAGCCGCCATCGGCGTCGGTGCCCAGCGGGCAGAGCTGGGTGGACAGGGCCCGTCCCAGGTCGGCGAAGGTACGGGCCAGGTGCAGGCCGGACAGCGGGTCGATGCGCAGCGTGGCGGGCGCTATCTGCCGGCCCGGCCCGGGGGCGGTCACCCGCAGCCCGCCGAACTCGGCCCAGGCCTCCACGGCCGCCGGGAAGACGTTGTGCCGGTGCCCGGCGGGCGTGGTGTGGTCGCGCAGCGCGTCGGCCCAGTACTCGGCCTGCTTGATGTCCCAGCGGCCGGGTTCCCACCCGGCGGTGCGCAGGGCTGAGTCCACGGGGCCCGGGAACCGGGTCGCCGAGGAGCGGTCGTAGGAGGCGGAGGAGGCGGTCATGGCGGCTACTCGGGGTGGGTGAGGTCGACGGGGCGTACGCCGAAGTGGGTGAGGAGCGCGTCGCAGGAGCGGCAGGGCGGAGCGTAGCTGCCGTGCAGCGGGTCGCCGTCCTCGCGGATGCGGCGGGCGGTGATCCGGGAGTGCTTCAGGGAACGCCGGGCCTCGCTCGCCGTGAGCGGCTTGCGGGAGGCGCGCCGGCTGCGGGCGCCCTCGACGGCCGCGAGGTGGCGGGAGAGCAGGATCGCCTCCGGACAGCGGCCGGTGAAGCGCTCCCGCTGGCCGCTGGTGAGGGTGTCGAGGAAGTCCTGGACGAGCGGGTGCAGCACCGGCGGCCGGTCGCCCTTGCCCGCGGTCCCGGTCAGGGTCTCCCCGCGGACCGAGAGCGCGGCGGCGACGGTGGGCAGGATGCCGTCGCGGCGGAAGCGCAGCACGGGCGGAGGGGTGGGGCCGTCGGTGCTGCTCCAGCGCACGCGGGGGTCGCCGGCGGGGCCGGCCTCCGCCGCTTCCGCGCGGTCCGTGCGGCTCGCCAGGTTTTGCGTCGTCGCCGTCTGCATGGTCGCTTCTTCCCTCCCGTGACCGCGGTGGTGGCCGCCGTTGCGCACGCCCCCGTGCTGCGGGGACAGCCTGTCAAATGTCCCCAGTGGTGTGGAAGCGGGGTCGAATATTCGTATCAATTCGGATGTTCCCGCCCCACGTGCGCACGTGGGATGCATGGGCGGGTGACGCTCTTGCCCGAGCACATAGGCTGTGGTGAACCAGCCAGATCCAGCAGGGGGCTACCGCCATGACGACAGGTCGGCTCGGGCAGCAGGCCGTGCCACCCAACGCCGCTTACTCGGGGCAGGTCGTGCACTTCCCGGACCCGGTCCGGGCCGCCCGCCATCCCCACGGAGTGCGGATGAGCGGGGACGGTCATCCCGACTTCTCGGCGTACGCGCGCGCGGCCGTGGAGATCGCCGAGCCCCCGGAGGGCTTCGGCGTGGACGAGCTGCGGCTGACGGACGTCGTGTCCGCCAACGCCGCCATGCGGGCGTCGGGCCACGCACTGTGGGACACCGTCGCGCCGGTGGCCACGCCGCACGGCTGGACCTGGCACCACGTGGCGGGCTCGCGCCGGATGGAACTGGTCCCCGTCGAGGTCAAGGCGCTGCTGCGGCACCACGCGGGCCTGGCGACGGCGCCCGTGGACCACGACAAGCGCGGCACCCGGCCCCTCCAGGAGGTGCGCCCCGCGCACCTCGGGCTGCCCAAGAACCTGGTGTCCGTCACCGAACAGCAGGTGCAGGGGGTGGAGGAGGACCTCGGGTACCGGCTGCCCGAGGCCTACCGGTGCTTCCTGAAGGCGGCGGGCGGCTGCGCGCCGGTGGGCGCGGGGCTCCTCGTGGAGCTCGGGCTGCTGGTCGACCAGCCGTTCTTCACGGTGCGCGAGGAGGCGGCGGTCAACGACCTCGTCTACGTCAACAAGTGCCTGCGGGACCACCTGACCAAGGACTACCTGTGCGTGGCCTTCGTCCAGGGCGGGCTGCTCGCGGTGAAGGTGAAGGGCGAGGGCGTCGGCTCCGTCTGGTTCTCCCCGTACGACGACGCGCGCGACCGCGACGGCTGGTCCGTGCAGGAGCGGGTGGAGCGGTTGCTGCTTCCGTGCGGTGCCGATTTCGATGCCTTCCTCGAACGCCTGGCGGGGAACCCGCCGGAGCTGGAGACGGTGGCCGGTCTGATGGTGGACGGCGGATTCGCACGTTCGGTTCCGGTGGCGGGTGCCGCCCCGGGTGAGGGGTGATCACGCCGTGGTGACGTTTGCACAGGCGCAGGAGCGCGCCGAGGAATGGATCAACGGGGACGTCCCCGCGTACCAGCACCGGGAGGTGCGCGTACGGGAGTTCGGGCTGGGCTTCGTGGTGTGGGCCGAGGACCGGGCGGCCGGTCCGGTGTCCGGCGGTGGCCGGCAGCGGCTGGTCATCGCGCGGGACAGCGGTGAGGTGACCCTGTGGCCGGGCCTGCCGGTCGGCGAGGTCATCCGGCGCTACGAGGAGGAGTACGGGGCCGCTGCCGTGGCGGCCGCCGCGGAGGCCTCGGTGCCTCCGCCGCGGATCGACTCGGAGCAGACCTCCTTCATGCTGAGCCCGCCGGAGTGGCTGCAGGAGGCGGCGGACCGGGCGGGGATCCCGCCGGCGGCTCCGGCTCCGGCGGCTGCTTCCGGTGGCGCGGCCGAGCCGGTGCCGTTGCGGCGCGGGGGCGGGGTCCCCCACGAGCCGACCGCCGACGACGGGGTGCCGTCCGGGTCCACGCCGTGGGCGGGTACCGATGTGAACTCCGGCGCGGACGGGGCCTCCGTGCCGCTGCCCGCCACGGTGTTCGCGCCGCCGCTGTCCGGCACCGATCTGGAGGACGGCCCGTCGGCCGCCTCCGGGGTGGCTCCGGAGGCCAAGACCACGCTGATGGCGGGCGGCAGCCAGCTTCCGAAGACCACGGTCGCCCCGGTGCTGGGGATCCCGGACGGGGCCGGCGGGATCGCCGACGCGCCGACGAGCCGGGCCCAGGC
>NZ_JBFRER010000134.1:0-19940 GCF_052114405.1 Streptomyces sp. M-16
GCGCAGGCGCCGGGGGCGGTGTACGGGGCGCAGTAGCCGACGGGGGCGGCCGGGCCGCCCCACCGCGCGGCCCGGGTCAGCGGGGCCCGGCGTCCGCCTCCGCCCGCCGCAGCGCGGCCTTGAGCGCCACGTCGAGGGCCTGCTCCGCCGGGACCTCGACATCGGGAACGACCCCGACGCCCTCCCAGTTGGTGCCGGTGACGGTACTGATCGCGCGGCTCGTCGGCACGGTCACCAGGACGTGCTCGGCCACGGCGTGGCGCTCCGTCGGATGGGCGCCGCCCCGCGTCGTCCCGCCGACGACGGTGGCCCGTCCGTGCGCCTGCAGGGTGTACGCCACGTCCTCGCCCCCGGAGAACGTGGCCGCGCTCGTGAGCACGTACACCGGGCGGCCCGCGTAGCGCGGCGCGGGCAGGTGGGCGGTCGTCCAGAACTGGCGGGTCGTGTCGGTGCGCCGGTCGTAGATGTCGTTCAGGTGCACCTGGTCGTCGGGGAAGAAGTAGCTGCACCACATCGCCGCCCCCTCGGCAGACCCGCCGCTGCACGCCCTCAGGTCCAGGACGAGCGCGGAGCTGTGCGCGACCAGCTGCATGGCCGCTCCGATCATGCCCGCGCCCTCGGCGGCGGTCGTGATGCGCCGGAGGTCGATGAGCCCGACGTTCCCCTCCAGGTGCTCGACGCGGCCGATCCCGTGGTTCTCCGCCCGGAGCAGCGCGAGGAAGGCGGCCTGCCCGCCGTCGTCGTCCGCCGGCTCCAGCGACTGCGGAACGTCCGTCCAGAGCAGCCGCAGGTGCTTGTCCGGACAGGCCTCCTGGAGGTGCGCCGTCACCGTCTCGCACAGCACCGGGCCGTCCAGCCCCTCGTACGCACCCGCCGCGAGCCGGCTGCGGATCGCGGTCGCGATGAGCGCGGCCTTCTCCGGGAAGACGTAGCCCGTGCTGATCCGGTCCAGAGCCAGCTCGATCATTCGTTCGTTGGTCGACATGGTGGGCCATGCTAAGGGCCAACCAGCCTTGGAGCAGCGCGATTTCCGGCGCGGGCCGACCGCTTCAGGTACGGAACCAGCGGCGCTTGGGCTGTTTTCCCTCCGGCTTGGGCGCCGAGGGGGTGCTCTGGGCGAACGCGCCCCGGAATTCGGGCGCTGCGGCGATCTCGGCCCGGCCCTCGGTGCGCGACCTGTACCCCTGAAGCAGGTGGCGCCTGTCGTCGTACCGGTCGGTCTCCCCCAGGAGCCTGGCCAGCAGGATGAGCTCCCGGGCAGGTGCCCACGTGCCCGCCTCGACGAGTACCTGGTGCGCCCACTGGGGAGGCTGCTCAAGAGTTCTGTCGCCGTCCGCGAAGGTGACCTTCACCGTGGGGGCGGTCAGTTCGACGATGTCCTTGGCCTTGCGCTGTGTGCCGATGCTGCGGCTCAGGCGGGTGGGCTCGATCGGGCGGCCCATACTCCTGAAGGCCGCGTACAGCTCGGGGAGGAGCGCGACCGGAAGGTCCCGCGCCGCCAGGGCCAGCAGGCTGTCGGCCTGCTCGTCTTCTCCCTCGTCGCGGAACGCGACGACGGCCCGTGCGACGTCCCCGGGGTCTCCTGTCCAAGGGGTCGCTCCCGCTCCCCGCCACACCTCGATCTCGGCCGCGGTCTCCTTCAGGGCCTGACCTGCGCGTTCGGCGTCGGAGCGCTGGAGCCGGAGCAGGGCCTCGTGCTGCTGCACCAGGTCCTCCAGCCCCTCGATCCGGCGCGTGACGCCTTCCAGTTCCCCTTCCAGGCCCCGCACCTCCTCGTGGCCACCGGCCGGCCGGTCGAAGACGTCGGCGAGGCTCGCTTCGAGCCGTTCCCGGTGCTCCCGCTCGCGGGCGATCTCCTCGCGCAGCCCGGCGAGGTCCTGCGCGGTCCGCACGCGTTCCTCCTCCAGCGCGATCCGCAGGGCCTGCTCCTTGTACTCCCGCGCGATCAGCGGACCCTTGGTCTGCGCGGCGGCGTACAGGCGGTTCCACCCCTCCCTGACCCGCTCGGGATCCACGGCCCCGCGTTCGGCCAGCAGCCGGTGCAGGGCCGGCAACAAGGGCGGCTGCGGCAGGTTCGCACCGCTCAGGAAGCGGGAGAGCCGGCTCGCGTCCACCTTCACTCCGGGCTCGTTCTCCTTGAGCCACGTCACGATCTCCGTGGAGGACATCCCCAGGTCCTCGCGCAGTTCGCGCAGGTGCTGCGCGAACGCCGCCTCCTCGGGATTGAGCCCCTTCAGGGAACCCAACCTCTGCAACGACTGGGCCCCGCTCGGGCTCGAAGGCTGCTCTGACATGCACTTTCCCCTCTTGCGAGGCGCGCAACTTGCGGGCCGTCGCGCAATACGGGCTTGCGGCGTCGCCAACATGACGCCAGGACCGTTCTCTTGACCCAACGGCCCGCCAACGGGCCCGAGGGACAAGGAGAACCACCTCATGTCGCGCACCCTACGCACTGCGGACACCCCGCCGCGCCCGTTCCTGGAGATCCGGATCCGGGGACTCCACCTGACCGTCGAGCACGTCCCGCACCGCCTGCTCACCCTCGTCACCACCCTCGGCGGAGCCTTCGCCGGGGCCGTCTGGTACCCCCGGTAGWCCCGGGAGGACTCAGCGCTTGAGCGTGAAGGTGAAGTCGCCGGAGAGCCTGCCGCCCAGCCGGACCGCCGAGACGAGCTTGCCCTCCTCGGCCAGCCTCTCCGTCTCCGCCCGCGAAAGGCCGCAGCCTTCGGCGATCAGCCGCAGCGGCCGGACGGGGATCCGTGCCGCGAAGCGGACCGACACGTCGATCACCTCGCGGTCCAGGTGGTCCGATCCGCCGGTGTCGAGGCGCCAGGCGCCGTCCCAGTCGAGGGCGATGCGATTGCGCCGCCGCAGGACCGGATCCTGGAGCAGCTCGGCCGCCAGGCCGGGGTCGTTGTCGTGCAACCGGTCCAGCAGCCCGGGCCGGACCGAGCGTACGTTCGCCCGCTCCAGAACCGTGAGCTTCGCCGTTTCCCCGCATCCGGTGCAGAGCACGAGGAGCCAGGCGTCGAGGAGCTTGTGGTGTGCGTTGACGCGGAACTTTCCGTTCGCCCGGAAGCGATCGGACGCGCACGTGTGGCAGCGGCGCAGGACGAGCGGCAGGCATGTGGGCATGACGACCCAGTTGTTGAGCACAGGGGTACACCGTTTTTCAGTGAGAAGACCGCAGCAGGAAGCAGCGCGTCGCAACAGGCGCGACGCGCTACGAATCAGCACTCGGGGGGTCTCACACGGTGTACAACGGGCCGTCCTTGCCTGGGCGATGTGGTCCGGCAGCACGGTAAGGGCGGGCAGGGGCTCCGTTCCACCGGTTTTCGGCAGGGAAGGCGTGCGGCACGGACACGCGCGCGGCCGGTCCGGCGGGATCGCCGGGCCGGGGTTCGGGACATCCTGTGTGCCGCCGGGGCGGTGCGGCGGGCCGGGCGGTGGGGGAGCGCGGCTGATGGGTGCGGTCGCGGGGGGCTGCGGACTCGCGGGTTCCGGCCAGGGGGCGGCGGCCGGGCCCGGCCCCGGGCCGCTTGTCCGGTACGCGTCCCTCCCGGACCCCTCCGGCTGTGATGGCATGTCCACGCCCAATCCCGCTCCTACGGACGGAGAAGCAGACATGCGCCTTCGCAGACTCACCCTCGGGGCCGCCGCCATCGCCCTGGCGGCCGTCGCCGCTCCCGCCCCCGCCCAGGCCGACACCCCTACGGTGCCGCCCGGACGCGTCACCGTGGAGGTGGCCGGGGCCAACGGCTCGGGCTGCCCCGCCGGAACCACCAGCGTCGCCGCCGCCCCCGACAACACCGCCTTCACCGTCACCTACAGCGACTACCTCGCCCAGACCGGCGCCGGCTCCGGCGGCACCGACTTCCGCAAGAACTGCCAGCTCGCCCTGCGGGTCCACGCACCCCAGGGCTACACGTACGCCATCGCCCGCGCCGACTACCGCGGCTTCGCCAGCCTCCAGCGCGGGGCCTTCGGCCAGGAGCGCGCCGGCTACTACTTCCAGGGCGCCTCACAGACCGCCCGCACCACCCACCAGTTCAACGGCCCCTACGGGGACAACTGGCAGGCCAGCGACCAGACCGGCTACACCGACCTGGTCTGGGCCCCCTGCGGCGAGACCCGCAACCTCAACGTCAACACCGAGCTGCGCGTGTACGCCGGCTCGTCCAGCCCCCAGGCCCTGAGCTTCATGAGCATGGACTCCACGGACGGGAGCGTGAACACCGTCTACCACTTCGAGTGGAAGGAATGTCCCGCCGCCTGACAGCGCGTTGCGCGTAAGCAGAAGGAGTGACAACGATGTCGCATTCCCTGTCCCGCACCCTGTTCGTCGGCGGCGCGGCCGCCGCCCTGATCGCCACCGGGGCCCCGGCCCAGGCCCAGGCGTCCATCACCGTCCCGCCCGACAAGATCGTCATCGAACTCGCCACCGTCAACGGATCCGGCTGCCGCGAGGGCACCGCCCAGGTCGCCGTCGCACCCGACAACACGGCCTTCACCGTCACCTACAGCGAGTACACGGCCCAGATCGGGCCCGGCGCCCCGCCGACGGCCTTCCGCAAGAACTGCCAGCTCAACCTGCGCGTCCACGTGCCGAACGGCTTCACCTACGCCATCGTCCAGGCCGACTACCGCGGCTTCGGCTACCTCCAGCCCGGCGCGACCGGCGTGGAACGGGCCAGCTACTACTTCCAGGGCATGCCGCAGACGGCCCAGCGGACCCACACGTTCAGCGGCCCGTTCAACGACAACTGGCAGTCGACCGACAAGACGGAGTATGCCGACCTCGTCTGGGCCCCCTGCGGCGAGAAGCGGAACTTCAACATCAACACCGAACTCCGGGTCAACCCGGGCACGTCCAGCCCCACCGCCACCAGCTTCATGGCGATGGACTCCACCGACGCCAGCGTGAACACCCTGTACCACCTCGCCTGGGCGACCTGCCCCACGCCGAAGGCGTAGCCCCCGCGGCGGAGGGGCCGGGACCGACGTGCGACGGGCCCCGCCCCCTCCGCTGTGCGGATTGCCCGATTCCGGGTACCGGTACGCGGTCGCGTGGTTACGCTCGGCTACAGACCGACCGAACTTGGGGGTGACCGCCTCGTGGTCAACATCCGCGACCTCGACCCCAGCGCCTCGCCGCTGGACTACTACGGCTCCGAACTGAGGCGCCTGCGCGAGGAGGCGAAGCTGAAGCAGGAGGACCTGGGCGGCATCGTCTTCTGTACGGGGTCCCTGATCGGGCAGATCGAGACGACACGGAAGGTCCCGACCAGGGATTTCTCCGAACGGATTGACGCTGCGCTGGGGACGGGTGGCCTCTTCTCCAGGTTGGTGGGGCTCGTGCTGAGGAGTCAGCTGCCCACCTGGTTCCAGCCCATCGCGGAGATGGAAGCGAGGGCGGCGTACATCTCCACCTACCAGGCGCAGATGGTCCACGGGCTGCTCCAGACGGAAGATTACGCGCGGGCGGTGCTGGCTACGGGGTTGCCGGACAGCCTTGAGGATCTGGTGGCGGCTCGGTTGGAACGTCAGCGGATCCTGCTTCGGGAGCATCCACCCATGGCATGGGTGGTGCTGGACGAAGCTGTGCTGTTTCGGCCGATCGGCGGTCGCGCGGTCATGCGCCAGCAGCTCACGCGCCTGCTGGGCTTCGCTGAGAAGCGTTGGGTGCGGATTCAGGTGCTCCCGTTTGACGCTGGTGCGCACGCGAGTCTGAYCGGTTCGTTCACCACCATGCGATTCGATGACGATCCGGACATCGTCTACTCGGAGGACTTGATCTCCGGTCACATGACGGCCAACCCTGACACGGTCAAGGAAGCCGCCCTTCGTTACGCTCACTTGCAGGCAGCTGCCCTTTCGGTTGAGGAGTCAGCTGCGTTGATCATCCGCGTAATGGAGGAACGCTATGGGCACGAGCCAGGACCTGACCAAGGCGCGGTGGCGTAAGTCGAGTTACAGCGGAAATACCGGCGGCGAGTGCATCGAGTGCGCCCCCCTCGGCAGCGCCACCTGGGTCAAAGCCAGCTGCAGCGGAGGCACCGGCGGCGACTGCGTCGAGGTCTCCCCCCAGCCCTGCCGCGTCGCCGTGCGGGACTCGAAGAACCCCGGGGGGTCCGTGTTCACCGTCGGGCGGGATGCCTTCGCCGCCTTCGTCGGGGCCCTGTAGTGCGTGGGGTGGGCGGGGGCGGCCCCGCCCACCCCACGGTTGCTCAGTTGCAGTGCCCGGGGCCCCGGGTGACGCTCTCGGTGCCGATCGTGCCGCCGAAGGCGATACAGGTGTTGCGGCCGTCGATGTACACCGGGCCCGCGTACGAGGTGTAGGAGCCGTTGTCGACGCCGCCGCCCCCGGTGGCCAGGCGGGTCACCCACGCCTCCATCCACACCGCCGGGCCGGCGTTGTTGCGGACCGTCACTACGCAGTTCTTGCCGGTCGAGGGGTTCCACGTGAGGTGGACCGTGCCCACCGAGCCGATGTTGGCGGACTCGACGAGCGCGTACCCGGCGCCGCACTTGCCGTTGTACCCGGCCGCATGGGCCGTTCCCGTGGCCGCGAGGGTCGCGGCGGCCGTCAGCGCGAGCGCGCCCGCCGCCGAGGCGACGCGGCGCCGTCGGACCGCGCTCACCGCGCGACCGCGTTCAGGTTGCCGCAGTGGCCCCAGTCCGAGTTCGCGGACACCGAGCGGACCTGCCCGTTGAACTGCACACAGGTGCCACGGGCGTCCAGGTAGACGGGACCGGCGTGGTACTTGTAGTCGCCGCCGTCCGAGACGATCGTGTTGTCGCTCGCGCGGGACAGGCCGACGAACATCAGCTGGGCCGTGCCGCTGCCGCTCTTGGGGACCGTGTAGGCGCAGTTCCGGCCCGTGGTGGAGCTGCAGTAGAGGTAGGTGTAGGTGTAGCCGGTCGCGTAGTCCAGGGTGTCGACCTTGGTCCCCTCGCAGGCGGGGGCGGCCGCCTGGGCGGGGGCGGCGACGGCCGTAGCGGCCAGGGCGAGTCCGGCGGCGGCCAGGGCCACCGCCCCTCGCCGCATCACTCCGTGCCGTAACACGCCCATCCGAGAAGGCATGCTCGTGCTCCTTGTCCGGGAGTCGATGGAATCGCGGTGATTTCCTCACGACCGGGCGACGACCGCAAGGCAGGTTCGCCGCCGCCGGAGGAAATGACCGAGACGGTGCGGCGGCGGGGCGGATTCCGGTGCGTACCCCCACCCCCACCCCCACCCCCACCCCCGCCCCCAACCGCTTTCCCGCTCAGCGGGACAACGGCCTCCCGCCCCCGCCCGCCCCGCGCCTACCGTCTGCGGCACCACACACCACCGCAGCCGGGAGGCCCCCATGCTCGACGACCGGCTCCGGCGCGAGGCCGCCGCACTGCTGCGCGCGGCGGAGCGCGAGCGGGTCCCCGTACGGCCGCTGACCGAGCTGTTCGCGGGGATCGACGCCGAGGACGCGTACGGGATCCAGCTGATCAACATCGAACGGTCCCTGGCCGGCGGCGCCCGCGTCACCGGCCACAAGGTCGGGCTGTCGTCCCCCGTCATGCAGGCCATGATGGGCGTCGACGAGCCCGACTACGGGCACCTCCTCGACACCATGGAGCTGCGCCCGGACACCCCCGTCCCGGTCGCCGCCTACTGCGCGCCCCGCATCGAGGTCGAGGTCGGGTTCGTGCTCGGCGACGACCTGCCGGGGGAGGGCTGTACCGGGGCCGACGTGCTCGCCGCCACAGAGCGCGTCGTCCCCGCCCTCGAACTGATCGACAGCCGCATCGCGGACTGGCGGATCACCCTCGCCGACACCATCGCGGACAACGCCTCCTCGGCCGGCTACGTCATCGGCGAGGGCCGCGACCCCCGCGAGCTCGACCTCAAGGCCGTCGAGGCCCGCCTCACCACCAATTCCGGGCTCCTCGCCACCGGCCGCTCCGACGCCGTCCTCGGCGATCCCGCGACCGCCGTCGCCTGGCTGGCCCGCACCGTCGCCCGCTTCGGCGTCCCGCTGCGCAAGGGCCACCTGATCCTGCCCGGGTCCTGCACCCGGGCCGTGGACGTGTCCGCCGGGCGGACCTACACCGCCGACTTCACCGGGCTTGGCCCGGTCTCCCTCTCCTTCTGCTGAGGTGCACGCGCACGTGAAGAAGAAAGCAACCGCAGCCATCGTCGGCTCCGGCAACATCGGCACCGACCTGCTCTACAAGCTGCTGCGCTCCGAGCACATCGAACCCTGCTGGATGGTCGGCGTCGACCCGGACAGCGAGGGCCTCGCGCGGGCCCGCCGGGCCGGGCTCGACGTCACCCACGAGGGCGTCGACCGGCTCCTGGAGCGCGACGAGCTGCCCGACCTGGTCTTCGAGGCCACCTCGGCGTACGTGCACCGGGCCAACGCCCCGCGCTACGCCGAACTCGGCATCCGGGCCGTCGACCTGACCCCCGCTGCCGTCGGCCCGGCCGTCGTCCCGCCCGCGAACCTCACCGCCCACCTCGACGCGGCCAACGTCAACATGATCACCTGCGGCGGTCAGGCCACCATCCCCATGGTCCACGCCGTCTCCCGGGTGGTCCCCGTGGCCTACGCGGAGATCGTCGCCTCGGTGGCCTCCGTGTCGGCCGGCCCCGGCACCCGCGCCAACATCGACGAGTTCACCCGTACCACCGCGCGTGGCATCGAGGAGATCGGCGGCGCCGCCCGCGGCAAGGCGATCATCATCCTCAACCCGGCCGACCCGCCCGTCGTCATGCGCGACACCGTCTTCTGCGCCATCCCCGAGGACGCCGACCGCGAGGCCGTGAGCGCGTCCGTCCGGCAGGTCGCCGAGGACGTCGCCGCGTACGTGCCGGGCTACCGGCTGCGCGCCGAGCCGCAGTTCGACGACCCCTCGCCCGCGACCGGCGGGCACGCCCGGGTGGCGGTCTTCCTGGAGGTGGAGGGCGCGGGCGACTACCTGCCGCCCTACGCCGGGAACCTCGACATCATGACCGCCGCCGCCACCAAGGTCGGCGAGGAGTTCGCGAAGGGCCTCCACCTGTGAAGACGTACTCCGACACCCTCGACATMCGGATCACCGACTCCTCCCTGCGCGACGGCTCGCACGCCAAGGGCCACCGGTTCACCGCCGGGGACGTACGGTCGGTCGTCGCCGCCCTCGACGCGGCCGGGGTCCCCGTCATCGAGGTCACCCACGGCGACGGACTCGGCGGCTCCTCCTTCACCTACGGCTTCTCCGCCACCCCGGAGCAGGAACTCATCAAGGCCGCCGCCGACACGGCGCGCAACGCGAAGATCGCCTTCCTGATGCTGCCGGGCCTGGGCGTCAAGGACGACATCCGCGCCGCCCACGCGGGCGGCGGGACGATCTGCCGGATCGCCACCCACTGCACGGAGGCCGACATCTCCGTCCAGCACTTCGGCCTGGCCCGCGAGATGGGCCTGGAGACCGTCGGCTTCCTGATGATGGCCCACTCCACGAGCCCCGAGGGCCTCGCCCGCCAGGCCCGGATCATGGCGGACGCCGGCTGCCAGTGCGTCTACGTCGTCGACTCCGCCGGGGCCATGGTGATGGACCAGGTCACCGACCGGGTCGCGGCGCTGGTCGCCGAGCTGGGCGACGACGCGCAGGTCGGCTTCCACGGGCACGAGAACCTCGGCCTCGGCGTCGGCAACTCGGTCGCCGCCGTACGGGCCGGAGCCCTCCAGATCGACGGCTCCACCCGCCGGCTCGGCGCCGGCGCGGGCAACACGCCCGTCGAGGCGCTCGCCGCCGTCTGCCAGAAGATGGGCATCCGCACCGGCATCGACGTCCTCGCCGTCATCGACGCCGCCGAGGACGTGGTCCGGCCCGTCATGGACGAGGAGTGCCGCCTCGACCGGATGGCCCTGCTCATGGGCCACGCCGGCGTCTACTCCAGCTTCCTGAAGCACGCCTGGCGCCAGGCGGAGCGCTACGGGGTCTCCGGAGCCCGGATCCTGCTGCGCGCGGGCGAACGCCGGCTGGTCGGCGGCCAGGAGGACCAGCTCATCGACATCGCGCTCGAACTCGCCGCCGAACACCGGACCGCGTAGGCCCCGCAGGCCCCGTACGCCGTCCCCCGCACCGTTCACCCCCAGAGAAGAGGAGGGCCACCCATGACCCCGACGACCTCGGCAGAGGACGGACCCCGTGTCATCGAGGCGGCCGCCGTCCCGGCCCGCTTCGCGCGCGGCTGGCACTGCCTCGGGCTCGCCCGCACCTTCAAGGACGGCAACCCCCACGAGGTGGAGGCCTTCGGCACCCGGCTGGTCGTCTTCCAGGGCGCCGAGGACCCCACCCTGCGCGTCCTGAACGCCTACTGCCCCCACATGGGCGGCAACCTCGCCCACGGCACCGTCAAGGGCGACACCGTCGCCTGCCCCTTCCACGACTGGCGCTGGTCCGGCGACGGCCGCTGCGCCTCCGTCCCCTACGCCCGCCGCGTCCCGCTGCGCGCCCGCACCCGCGCCTGGACCACCCTGGAACGCAACGGCCAGCTCTACGTCTGGCACGACCCCGAGGGCAACCCGCCGCCCCCCGGGGTCACCATCCCCGAGATCGAGGGCTTCGGCAGCGCCGAGTGGAGCGACTGGAGCTGGAACGCGCTGCGCGTGGAGAACTCCCACTGCCGCGAGATCGTCGACAACGTCGTGGACATGGCGCACTTCTACTACGTGCACTACGCCTTCCCGCGCTACTTCAAGAACGTCTTCGACGGACACGTCGCCACCCAGTACATGGAGTCCACCCCGCGCCCGGACGTGGACCTCGGCACCCTCTCCACCGGGGGCGGACTGCGCTCCGACGCCTCCTACTACGGCCCCTCGTACATGATCGACCGGCTGTGGAGCGACGTCGGCGGCGGCCAGGAGATGGAATCCGTCCTCATCAACTGCCACTACCCCGTCGACGGGAACTCCTTCGTCCTCATGTACGGGGCGATCGTCAGGAAGCTCCCCGGCATGAGCGACGAGCAGGCCGCCGACGCCGCCCGCCTGACCGCCGAGGGCCTCGCCGTCGGCTTCGAGCAGGACGTCGAGATCTGGAAGAACAAGACCCGCATCGACAACCCCCTCCTCACCGAGGAGGACGGCCCGGTCTACCAGCTCCGCCGCTGGTACGAACAGTTCTACGTGGACGCCGCCGACGTCCGCGAGGAGATGGTGCGCCGCTTCGAGTTCGAGATCGACACCACCCGCGCCACCTCCGCCTGGGAGGCGGAGGTCGAGGGGAACCTGGCCCGCCGGGCCGCCGGAGCCGGCGGATGACGCCCGTCGAGTGCGGGGAGTGCGGCAACCGGGTGCTGTGCGAGAAGTTCAGCCCCGCCCACACCCAGGTGCAGTGGACGGCGGACGCCGCCGCCGTCTGCCCGCGGATCGCCGCCGCCACGGCCGCCGGACGGCCCAGCGCCCGCGTCCGCTCCTGCCCGGCGCTGCGTGCGGGCATCGAGGCGGCCGTCCGCGAGGGCCGCCTGGAGGTGCCCGCCGATGCCTGAACACCGATCCGCTACGACGGCCCGCCCGGCGGCGCCCGAAGCCCCGGCCCCGGCTGCGGGCCGGGGCGGAGCCCCCGGCAGGCTGCTGGTCCGCGTCCGGGAACGGATCCAGGAGACCGCCGAGGCCGTCTCCCTCGTCCTGGACGCGGAACTCCCGTACGCGCCGGGGCAGTTCCTCACGGTCAAGATCCCCGGCGGCGCGGCCCGCTGCTACTCCCTGGCCAGCTCCCCGCACACCGGCGAGCCGATGCGCATCACCGTCAAGCGGGTCCCCGGCGGGCTCGGCTCCGGCTGGGTCTGCGACGGGGTGGCCCCCGGGGACGTCCTGGAGGTGCTGCCGCCCGCCGGGACGTTCACGCCCGGCCCCGGCGGGCTCGACCGGGACCTGCTGCTGGTGGCGGGCGGCAGCGGGATCACCCCCGTGCTCTCCCTCGCGAAGTCGGCGCTGGCGGCCGGGCGGGGCGCGGTCGCGCTGCTGTACGCCAACCGCGATCCCGACTCGGTGATCTTCCGGGAGGAGCTGCGGGACCTGGCCGGGGAGCACCCCGGGCGGTTCACCGTCCTGCACTGGCTGGAGTCCCTCCAGGGGCTGCCGACGGCCGCCGGACTCGGGGCCCCGCTCGCCCCGTACGCCGGGCGGGAGGCCTGGCTGTGCGGGCCCGGCCCGCTGATGGACGCCGCCGAGACCGCACTGCGCGCGGCGGGGGCCGGCGGCCGGATCCACCGCGAGCGCTACTTCTCGCTCGGCGCCGACGTCTTCGCGCCCGCCGCCCCGCAGCCGCCCGCCGTCCCGGCCGTCGGGGGAGCGGCACCGGCCGGGCCGGAGGCGGACGCGGAGCCGGACGCGGAGGAGGAGCCGGACGCGGAGGCGGAGGTGGAGCTGGACGGGCGGACGTACCGGCTGCCCTGGCGGCGCGGGACCCCGCTGCTCGACGTGCTCCTCGCGGCGGGCGCCCCGGCCCCGTACTCCTGTCGCGAGGGCGCCTGCAGCGCCTGCTGCTGCCGGGTGCTGGACGGCCGGGTGACGATGGCGCGCAACGAGGTCCTGGACGACGCCGACCTGGCCGACGGATACGTCCTGGCCTGCCAGGCGCTGCCGCTCACCGGCCGGGTGCGCATCGGCTACGCGTAGGGGACGCGCATGAGGAAGGCTCCGGGTCCGGCCTCCTGGCGGGGAGGTCGGGCCCGGAGCCCTTCTCGTGCGGTGGGATATGACTACCCGCTACATCCACTCGCTGAACCGCAGCCAGCCCAACATGTTGTCCATCGCCCGCGCCGGCACCGCCGGTTCGAGGTCCCGCGGGGGCGCGGAGGGCGTCCGGGCGGCCCGCCCGGCCCCGTAGAGCTCCCGCCACACGGCCCGTGCGCACGCCGCCACCACGGGGGCCAGCCGGGCCAGTTCCCGTTCGCCGCCGCGGCAGGTGGACACCGAGACGGCGGCGATCGCCCGTCCGGAGCCCCGCAGCGGTGCCGCCGCGCAGGAGACGCCCCGGAAGCTCTCCTCCCGGTCGAAGGCGATCCCGCGCTCGCGGGTGGCGGCCAGCTCCGCGCGCAGGGCGTGCGGCCGGACCAGGGTCCGGGCGGTGTGCGGGCGGAGGCCCTGCGCGAGGACGTGCTCGACGCCGTCCGGGCTGGCGAAGGCGAGGATCGCCTTGCCGGCGGCCGTGGAGTACGCGGGCATCCGGCCGCCGACCCGGGAGGGCACGGTGGTGGCCTCCGAGCCGCCGATCCGCTCCAGGCACACCACCTCCGCCCCGTCCAGCACCGACAGGTGCACCAGCTGCCCGGTCCGCTCGTGCAGGGCGTGCAGCAGCGGCAGGGCCGCGCGGCGCAGCCGGTTGTGGTGCGAGGCGAGCCCGCCCAGCTCCAGCATCCGCATGCCCATCCGGTAGTCCCGCCCCTCCCGGTCCAGCCAGCGCAAGCGCACCAGCTGGTCCAGGATCCGGTGGGCGGAGGAGCGCGGGATCCCGGAGCGGCGCACCACCTCGGTGAGCGAGAGCCGCGGCTCCGGGCCCTCGAAGGCGCCCAGCACGTGCGCGGCCTTCTCCAGCAGCGACAGCGGCGCGGGCTCGGTGTCCATGGTGCCCATGACCTGGTCCGACACGGGAAAACCCCCTGCGTGAGGCGTTGGGGCGACCCTGCCACGCGGCTCCCGGCCCGGGGAAGGACCCGGACGGATGTATTTCRTTCAGTAATACTTCTGATCGTCCGGTTCGGCCTTCCCATTCAGCGGGAACGGCGCGTTCCGCCCCCGCACCCCCCGGCGTACGTTCACCGCACCCCGAAGCCGTAGACCCGAGAAGGGACACCATGAGCGACGAAGACGTCCTCGACGCAGTCCGCGCCCTCGCCCCGGCCCTGCGCGCCCGCGCCGCCGAGGCGGAGGCCCACCGCAAGGTCCCCGACGCCAGCATCAAGGAACTGGCGGACACCGGCTTCTTCCGCCTCCTCCAGCCCCGCGCCCACGGCGGCCGCGCCGCGCACCCCGGCCTCTTCTACGCCGCCGTCAAGGAGATCGCCAAGGCCTGCGGCTCCACCGGCTGGGTCTCCTCCGTCGTCGGGGTCCACCCCTGGCACGTCGCCCTCTACGACCCCCGCGCCCAGCAGGAGGTCTGGGGCCCCGACCGCGACGCCCGCATCTGCTCCTCCTACGCCCCCACCGGCACCGTCACCCCCGTCGACGGCGGCTTCACCCTCAGCGGGCGCTGGCACTTCTCCTCCGGCTGCGACCACGCCGACTGGGCCCTGCTCGGCGGACTCGTCACCGACGCCGACGGCCGGCCCGTCGACATGCGGACCTTCCTGCTCCCCCGCTCCCAGTACCGGATCGACGACGTCTGGGACACCGTCGGCCTGCGCGGCTCCGGCTCCAACGACATCACCGTCGAGGAGGTCTTCGTACCGGAGCACCGCGCCCTCGGCTTCGGCCCCGTCACCGCCCTCAGCGTCCCCGGCCACGCGGTCAACCCCGAACCGGTCTACCGCCTCCCGTACGCGGCCGTCTTCACCACCACCATCTCCACCCCGATCGTCGGCATCGCCGAAGGCGCCTACGAGGACCACGTCGCCGCCACCCGCGAACGCTTCCGCGTCTCCTACGGCCAGCAGGTCGCCGAGGACCCCTTCGCCCAGGTCCGCATCGCCCGCGCCGCGAGCGACATCGACGCCTCCTGGATCCAGCTCCAGCGCAACGTCGCCGACCTGTACGCCCTCGCCGAACGCGGCGAAACCCTGCCCACCGCCCTGCGCACCCGGGCCCGCCGCGACCAGGTCCTCGCCACCGAACGCTGCGTCCGCGCCGTCGACCTCCTCATGGAGAACGCCGGCGGCAGCGCCCTGCGCACCGGCCCCAACCCCGTCCAGCGCGCCTGGCGCGACATCCACACCGGCCGCGGCCACGCCGCCAACGACCCCGAACGCGCCCTCGTCCTCTTCGGGCAGGGCGCCCTCGGCCTCGACATCCAGGACACGATGCTGTGAGCCCCACCTACGAGACCTACGAGAACACCTCGCGCACCGTCGAGGCCGCCGGGCTCGCGCTGCACTTCCACGAGGCCGGGCCCGCCGACGCACCCGTCGTGATCATGCTGCACGGCGGCGGCCCCGGCGCCTCCGGCTGGTCCAACTTCGGCGGGAACCTGCCCCACTTCGCCACCCGCTTCCGCACCCTCCTCGTCGACCAGCCCTGCTACGGCCGCTCCGCGAAACCCGAACCCGACCGCGACTACTTCAGCTTCAGCGCCCTCGCGACCGTCGCCCTCATGGACGAACTCGGCATCGAACGCGCCCACTTCATCGGCAACTCCCTCGGCGGCGGCACCGCCACCCGGCTCGCCCTCGACCACCCCGGCCGGGTCGACAGGCTCCTCCTGATGGGCCCCGGAGGGATCTCCCTCAACCTCTTCTCCGCCGACCCCACCGAAGGCATCAAGCGGCTCTTCGAGTTCAGCGCCGGCCCGGAGCCCACCCGCGAGCGGATGCGCGCCTTCCTCACCACCCTCGTCCACGACCCGGCCCTCGTCACCGACGCCCTCGTCGAGGAGCGCTTCGCCCGGGCCACCGAACCCGGGGCCCGGCTCGGCAACGCCCGCATGGCCGCCTCCTTCGCCCGCTGGCCCGAGGACACCATGCTCTGGCGCGAAGCCCACCGCATCACCTGCCCCGTCCTGCTGACCTGGGGCCGCGAGGACCGCGTCAACCCGGTCGACGGCGCCTTCCTCGCCCTCAAGGCCATCCCCGACGCCCGCCTCCACGTCTTCCCCCACTGCGGCCACTGGGCCCAGACCGAGGCCGCCGACGAGTTCAACCGCCTCGCCACCGACTTCTTCTCCCACTGAAGGGGCCTTCCATGGACATCCGCGCACTCGGCTACCTGCGCATCGAGACCACCGACCTCCCCGCCTGGCGCACCTACGTCCTCGACCTCCTCGGCATGACCGAGGCCCCCGGCAGCAGCCCCGAGGACCTCCACGTCCGCATCGACGACCGCGTCCACCGCCTCCGGTTCCTCGCCGGACAGCGGGACCGCCTCCTCGCCGCCGGGTTCGAGGTCGCGAACGCCCGCGCCCTGGAGGAGGCCGCCGCCGAACTGGAGGCCGCCGGCTTCCCCGTCAAAGAGGCCGACGCCGCCACCCTCGCCGACCGCCGCGTCCAGGGCCTGATCCACTGCGAGGACCCCAGCGGCAACCCCCTGGAGCTCTACTGGGGACAGGCCCAGGACCACACCCCGCTCGCCTCCCCGTACGGCAACCGCTTCGTCACCGGCGAACTGGGCCTGGGCCACGTCGTCCTCCCCGCCCCCGGCACCGAGGCCACCCTCGCCTTCTACGAGGACCTCCTCGGCTTCCAGCTGCGCGACTCCATGCGGCTGCCGCCCGTCGCCGTCCCCACCGGCGCACCCGGCAGGGACTTCCACTGGATGCGCTTCCTCAGCCCGAACCGCCGCCACCACAGCCTGGGCCTCTACCCCGGCGCGCTGGCGCCGGGCATCGTCCACTTCATGGTCGAACTGGAGAAGCTCGACGACGTCGGCTACTGCCTGGACCGGATGAACCGCGCGGGCGTCCCCATCGCCTCCACCCTCGGCCGCCACTCCAACGACCACATGGTCTCCTTCTACGCCCAGGCCCCCGGCGGCTTCCAGGTCGAGTACGGCTGGGACGGCCTCGTCGTCGACCCCGCCACCTGGACCGCGAAGGAGATCACCGCCGACAGCTTCTGGGGCCACCAGTGGAACGGCTGACGGCCCCCGCGACGGGTCCGGCGGCGGCCCCCGCGACGGACCCCGCCGCGGACCCCGCCCTGCTGCGCAGGGTCCTGGGGACCTTCGCCTCCGGCATCACCGTCGTCGCGGCCGTCGGGGACGACGGCCGCCCGGCGGGGCTGGCCTGCCAGTCCTTCGCCTCCCTCTCCCTGGACCCGCCGCTGGTCCTGCTCTGCGTCGGCAAGGGCTCCTCCAGCTGGCCCGCCGTCCGGGCGGCCGGCCGGTTCGGGGTCAGCATCCTCGCCGAGGAGCAGCGCACCGTGTGCGAGGCCCTCGGACGCCGGGGCGGCGACAAGTTCGCGGGCGTGGCCTGGGAGCGGTCCGCGCACGGGGCCGTCCGCGTCACCGGCGCCCTGGCCACCGTCGACTGCGCCCTCGACACCGTCCACGAGGCCGGCGACCACTGGCTCGTCACCGCCCGGATCCTCGAACTCACCGCCCGCGAGGGCGGATCGCCCCTGCTGTACTTCCGCAGCGACTACGCCACCGGAGCCTTCGGATGACCGACCCGTTCGAGTACGAGTACGAGTACGACGTGGTGGTGGTCGGCTCCGGCGCGGCCGGACTGGCCGCCGCGATCACCGCCCGGCTGCGCGGCCTGACCGTCCTCGTGGTCGAGAAGACCGACAGGTACGGCGGCTCCACCGCCCTGTCCGGCGGAGCCGTCTGGGTCCCCGGCAACCTCCACCTCGACCGGGCCGGCACCGCCGACACTCCCGGCAAGGCGCGCGCCTACCTCGACGCCACCGTCGGCGACCGGGTCCCGCGCGCCCGCACCGACGCCTACCTCATCCACGGGCCGCGCATGGTGCGGGAGTTCCACGACCGCACCGAGGTCCGCTTCATGTACACGCCGGGCTACCCGGACTACTTCCCCGAGGAACAGGGCGGCATGGCCCAGGGGCGTTCCGTGGAGCCGCGCATCGTGGACCTCAGGCGGCTGGGGGAGCTGGGCCGCGACATGCGCCGGGCGGGCCTGCCCACGTACGGGCTGACCATGACCTCGTACGACTTCCGCTTCCTGAACATGGCCGGCCGCACCTGGGCGGGCCGCCGCACCTCCGTGAAGGTCGGGCTGCGGGCCCTGGGGGCGCTGGCCACCGGGCGCAGGCTGCTCTCCCTCGGCGAGGCGCTCGTCGCCCGGCTGCGGCTCTCCCTGGACCGGCTCGGCGGGGACCTGTGGCTGTCGGCGCCGCTGACCGGCCTGGTCACGGACGCCTCCGGCCGGGTGACCGGGGTACGCGTGACCAGGGCGGGCCGCGAGGTCGCGGTGGCGGCCCGGGGCGGTGTGGTGCTGGCCTCGGGCGGCTTCTCACACGACCAGGCGCTGCGCGAGAAGCACCTGCCCGCCCCGACCTCCACCGCCTGGACGCACGCCTCCGAGGGCCAGACCGGCGACGCGCTGCGCCTGGCCGGCGAACTGGGGGCCGCCACCGACCTGATGGACAGGGTGTGGGGCGCCCCCTCGCTGTGCCCGCCGGGGGAACGGCCCTTCTTCCTGGTCGCCGACCGGGGCATCCCCGGCATGGTCATCGTGAACGGGGCGGGGGAGCGCTACGCCAACGAGGCGCTGCCGTACCACGCGTTCGTCGACCGGATGTACGCCGCCGACCGGCCCGGGGCGCGGACCGTGCCGTCCTGGCTGGTCCTCGACGCCCGTTCCAAGGCCCGCTACCTCTTCGCGGGCCTGCTCCCGGGGCAGCCCTTCCCCAAGCGCTGGCTGGAGAGCGGCTTCCTGAAGAAGGCCGCCACCCTGGAGGAACTGGCCAGGGAGCTCTCCGCACCGGGCCTGCCCGACGCGGTCCGCCGCTTCAACGGCTTCGCCGAGCGGGGCACGGACGAGGACTTCGGGCGCGGGAACAGCGTCTACGACCGCTACTACGGCGACCCGACGCTGCCCAACCCCAACCTGGCGCCGCTCGACACGGGCCCCTTCCACGCCGTCCCCGTGCACCCGGGCGACATCGGCACCAAGGGCGGCCTGGTCACCGACGGGGACGGCCGGGTGCTGCGCGAGGACTCCACCCCGATCCCGGGCCTGTACGCCTCCGGCAACTGCTCGGCGGCGGTGATGGGGGAGACCTATCCCGGTCCGGGCGCCACCATCGGCCCGGCGATGGCCTTCTCCTGGGCGGCGGTCAACGCCATCGCGGGCGATCGCGGTCCCGCCTGACGGAGCAGGGTGTTCCGCCGCGGCGTCCCGGGCACAACGCCTCCACGCCGGATGCGACGGAAGGGACGGTGGGGGCGTGGACGGGGAAGAACCATGGGTCAAGGTCACCGTGTTGTCGGGCCTCGTGGTGTGGGGGGCGCTGGGCTGGATCCTGATGGACCCGGACCTACAGGGCGTCCGGGACCGCCTCGGCTGGTGGATGCTCGCCATCGGCGCCGTACCCCTGGTGATCACTGTGCTGGGCACGTTCTTCTTCGCCACCGCCGAGGGCGGTGGCGGCGACTGGGAGAAGGACGGCCACGGAGCCGGCACGGGGGCCGGCTGCGGTGGCGCGTGCGGGGGCTGTGGGGGCTGACCCGGCCCCCGCAGGTCCCGGGTCAGGACAGCTTGCCGCCGTAGTCGGGCAGCTTGACGGTGCGTTCGGCGTGGCCGCCGACGAGGTCGCTCTCGTTGTTGCCGATGTTGGCGATGATCGTGTAGCCGCGTGCCTCGATCTCGGCGCGCTTGGCCGTCTTGTAGGCGCTGACCTGTTCGAACAGGGCCGGCAGGTCCCGTACGTACAGCCCGGTGACCGGGTAGCCGACCGCCTTCAGGTTGCGCTCGGTCAGGGAGTACACGATGCCGGGGCGGGCGGTGACGAAGAAGATCGCGACGCCGCGGTCGTTGGCGTACCGGGTCAGCGCGCGGACCTTGTCGATCGCGGGGGTCGGGAACGTCCAGAACCAGTGGAAGTCCGTCTCCAGCGAGGAGTTGTCGATGTCGAGGACGATGGCCGGCTTCTCCCCGGCGGGGGAGGCGGCGATCCGCTGCTCGATGGCGGGCCGGGCGGCGTCGACGACGGCGGCCACGTCGCGCTGCCAGGTCGCGTAGTCGATGCCCAGGATGGCCGCGTTGCCGCCGGGGGCGGACGCGGCGGGGGCGGCGACGGGCGCCGGCGCGGCGGCCGGGGCGGCCTCGGCGGCGGTGGCCGGCAGCAGGGTCAGGGC
>NZ_JBFRER010000135.1:0-19863 GCF_052114405.1 Streptomyces sp. M-16
CCATCCGGCCATCCGGCCATCCGGCCATCCGGCCATCCGGCCATCCGGCCATCCGGCCATCCGGCCATCCGGCCATCCGGCCATCCGGCCATCCSGCCRTCCGGCCATCCGGCCATCCGGCCATCCGGCCATCCGGCCATCCCGCCGTCCGGCCGTTCGGCCGTTCGATCGCCGGGCCGGACGGCTGCGTCGGCCCTCCGGACCCCCGTTCGGGGCAAAGGGGGCATCTGGCAGACTTGTGCGGGTTGTCCCAGGCGGCGCAGGACAGGAAACCGGTGCGAATCCGGTGCGGTCCCGCCACTGTGACCGGAGCTCCGCCCACCCGCGGGCCCCCGGGAGTCAGACACTGACGCGCCGCCTCTTCACTTCGACCGGGGACGAGGATCCCCCGGAGAGGCCTCGCCATGTCGCGTTTCCGCGCCACCCTGCGCTCAATCGCCGCCCTCACCTTCCTGGTTCCGCTCGCCGCGTGCGGCGGCCCGGCCGACGGACACGCCGGTGCTGCCCGGCCCGGCCCCGGAGCGCGGCCCGCGCCCGGGTTCCCGTACACCGTCACCAACTGCGGTGTCACCAGCACCTACCAGGCCCCGCCCGAGCGTGCCGTCACCATGAACCAGCACGCCACCGAGATCATGCTGGCCCTCGGACTGCAGGACCGGATGGTCGGCACGGCCTACCTCGACGACTCCGTGCTCCCCGCCTACCGGCCCGCCTACGACAAGATCAAGGTGCTGGCCGGGGAATATCCCTCCAGGGAGGTGCTCCTCGGAGCCGACCCCGACTTCGTGTACGGCGGTTACGCCAGCGCCTTCGACAAGGGCCAGGGCCGGGACCGTGAAGGGCTCGCCCGGTCCGGCATCGGCTCCCGGCTGAGCGTGGAGTACTGCACCCGGGGCCCGGTCGGCCTCGCCCAGCTGAAGACCGAGATCACCGAGGTCGCCCGGACCTTCGGCGTGCCCGAACGCGGCGCGGCCCTCGTCGAGGACGAGCAGCGCCGCGTCGACGCCGTCACCGCGCGGCTGAAGGACGCGCCGAGGCCGCCCGTCTTCGTCTACGACTCCGGCGAGGGCTCCGCCTTCACCTCGGGCGGCAAGGGCATCGGCAACGAGATCGTCACCCTCGCCGGAGGCGCCAACGTCTTCGCCGACCTCGACGACACCTTCGGCGACGTGTCCTGGGAGAAGGTCATCGAGCGCAAGCCGGAGGTCGTCCTCCTCTACGACTACGGCGGCACCACCGTGGAGTCCAAGAAGCAGCGCCTGCTCAACGACCCGGCGCTGGCTCAGGTTCCCGCCGTCAAGAACCGGCGGTTCGTCGTGCTGCCGCTCTCCTCCGCCGTGCTCGGCGTACGCGTCGCCGACGCCGTCGAGTCCCTGGGCCGCCAACTCCACCCCGACGCCGCGTGAGGCGCCGCCGCACCGCCGCCGTCCTCCTGCTCCTCGCCGCCCTGCTGGCGGCTTCGGCGGTGGCCGGGCTCGCCCTGGGGCCCGTACGGATCGCCCCCGGCCGGGTCCTCGACCTCGTCCTGGCCGGACCGGACGCGCCGGGCGGAGCCTTCGCCTCCATCGTGTGGGACGTCCGCATGCCGCGCGTCCTGCTCGGCACGGTCGTCGGCGCCGGACTCGCCGTCGCCGGCGTGGTGCTCCAGGCCCTCGTGCGCAACCCGCTCGCCGACCCCTTCCTGCTCGGCGCCTCCTCGGGAGCCTCCGCGGGAGCCGTGCTCGTCATCGTCTTCGGTACGGCCGCCGGTGCGGGCGCCGCCGGAACCGCGGGCGGGGCCGGGGTGCCGCTCGCCGCGTTCGCCGGGTCGATGGCCGCGCTCGTCACCGTCTACGCCCTGGCCCGGCGCGGCGGCACCATGACCACCGGCCGGCTGATCCTGGCCGGAGTCGCCGTGCAGTACGTGCTCTCCGCCCTGACCAGCCTGGTGCTCGTACTGTCCGCGAGCCCCGACCAGATGCGCTCCGTGCTGTTCTGGACGCTGGGCGGCCTGGGCGGGGCCCGCTGGGACGAACTGGCCCTGCCCGCGGCGGCGCTGTTCGTCGGGACCGGCGTGCTCGTCACCCTGGCCCGGCCCCTCGACCTGCTGCTCGCCGGGGAGGAGGGCGCGCACGTCCTCGGACTGGACACCGGCCGGTTCCGGGCCGCCGCGTTCGTGCTCACCTCCCTCGTCATCGGGGTGCTGGTGGCCTCCAGCGGGGCGATCGGCTTCGTCGGGCTGATGGTTCCGCACGCCGCCCGGATGGTGGTGGGAGCAGGGCACCGGGCGCTGCTGCCCGTCGCCGCGCTGGGCGGGGCCGTGTTCCTGACCCTGGCCGACCTGCTGGCCCGTACGGCGGCCGCGCCCGAGGAGATACCGGTCGGCGTGGTCACCGCGCTGGTGGGAGGGCCGTTCTTCCTGTGGATGCTGCGCAGGTCCGGCCGCGGCGAGGGGGCGGGCGGATGACGGGGAGCCCGGTGGAACTCACCGTCGAGGCCGTGCGTTACGAGATCGACGGGCAGCCGCTGCTGCGCGGAGTCGACCTGACCGCCCGGCCGGGGGAGACGGTCGCCGTGGTCGGGCCGAACGGCAGTGGCAAGACCACGTTGCTGCGGTGCGTCTACGGCACTCTGCGGCCCACCGCCGGCCGCGTGCTCCTCGACGGGAGGGACGCGGGCTCGCTGAGCGTCAAGGAGCGGGCCCGGAAGGTGGCTGCCGTTCCCCAGGACGGCGCCGGTGCCCTGGGCCTGACGGTCCGAGAGGTCGTCGCCATGGGGCGCAGCCCGCACAAGCGGTTCTGGGAACAGGACGGCCCGGGAGACGCACTGTGCGTCGACCGGGCCCTGGAGACGGTCGGAGCGACCGCCTTCGCGGCGCGGCGCTTCGAGGAGTTGTCCGGCGGCGAACGCCAGCGCGCGCTCGTCGCCCGCGCCCTCGTCCAGGGAACGGGCCTCCTCGCCCTGGACGAGCCGACCAACCACCTCGACATCCACTACCAGCTGGAGGTCCTGGACCTGGTGCGCGGCCTGCCCACGACGAGCCTGCTGGTCCTGCACGACCTCAACCTGGCGGCGTCCTTCTGTGACCGGCTGTACGTCCTGGCGGGCGGCCGGGTGGTCGCGGGCGGTGCGCCGGGCGAGGTGCTGACGGAGGACCTGCTGGCCGAGGTCTACGGCGTCCGCACGCACATCGGTACCCACCCGACCACGGGAGCTCCCAGCATCGTCTACCTCCCCCCGGACCCGCCCGCCGCACGACTGCGGCACGTGCCGGAGGGAACGACGGCGCCCTGACGCACGTTCACAGGCCGTGCTGCATCTGCTGACGGGCCCCGGCCTCGTGCTGATCATCGTGATTCCGCTGTTCCTGTGGGCGGCCTTCCGCCGGGCCGCGCGGTTCGCGCGGCACCGGGGCCGGCTGCCGGGCAGCCCCGGCCACGCCGCGTTCGGTACGCGCGGTGCGGGCGCGACGGCCACGGAGGAACTGCACGCCCTGATCTACCCGAGCAAGCGGGTCCAGCTGGAGCAACGCCGCATCGAACTGGTGCTGCGGGACGACGAGCAGGACGGCGCGCCGGGAAAGACGGGCATCGACCTCGAATCGGGCACCGCCCGCATACGGAGGCGCGGCGGCCGGGCGTGAGGCCCCCGCCCCGGTGGGCTCGGACGGGGGCGGGGCGAGGTGCGCCCCCCCGTACGGCCGTGGCCGACCCGGGGCCGGGGCTCCCCCGTCCGGCGGTGGCCGACCCGGTCCGGGCCGCGCCGGGGCCGGGGCCGGGGCTTGGGTTCACCCCTCGGGGAGGGCCAGGCGGCGCAGGAGGGGCAGGGCCTCGTCGAGGGGGACCACGCGGAAGAATTCCGCATCGACGGCCTCGACGGCGGCGATCGCCCGGGGTGCCAGCTCGGCGCCCGCCTCGGTGACCCGGAGCCGTTTGGCCCGGGTGTCGGCCGGGTCGACCTCCCGCTCGACGAGCCCCTTCTGCTCCAGGGCCCGCAGCACCTGGGAGGTCATTTTGACGTCCGTGCCGGCCTGGCGCGCCAGGGCCAGCTGGTTGGGGTGTTCGCCCTGGCCGTTGAGCCACCAGGCGCAGGCGAGCAGCACGAACTGCACGTGGGTGAGGCCGATCGGGGCCAGTGCCGCGGCGATGTCGCGCTGCCAGCGCAGCGTGGCGTGCCACAGCAGGAAGCCGGGGCTGTCGGCGGGCCGCAGCGCCATCAGCGCGCCGCCTCGTCCGCCTCGTCCGCCTCGTCCGCCCCGGCGGTCTCGGCCGCCTCGGCCAGTCGGGTCAGGGCGGCCATGGTGTCCGGCCAGTCGGCGGTGATGCCCGGCCCGATCTCGGGGCCGGCCTCGTCCGCGCCCGTTCCGGTGATCTCCATCCGGTAGGTGACACGGATCCGGCCCTGCCCGGCCGGGTCGACGCGGTGCAGGGTGCGCAGCAGCAGGCCCCCGAACCGGGCCTCGTCGACGAAGAGTTCGTCTTCCACGGCCTCCGCGATGAGCAGCGGGATCGGGTCCTCGCCGGGCGGGGTCATGGAGATGCGGGTGCCCACCGCGAAAGGCCCGTCGATCTCGATCTTCTCGATCTCGGAGTTCCAGTCCGGCCAGCGCTCGACGTCGGCCCAGAGGTTCCAGACGGAGGGGGCGGTGGCGGTGGTCTCGACGCTGTGCTCGTACGTCCACATGATGCGGTCTCCCTCGACGCTGATGTTCTGTCCACAGACTATCTCCGCGAAGACTATCTGTCCACGGGTGGCCCGCAGCTCTTCCCACCCGGACAGGCGGAGGGGCCCGCGGCGCACGCTGCGCCGCGGGCCCCTCCTGGTGCCGCGATGTTTCCGCGGTTCCTGCCTAGCCGCCGTACGGGCGGGTGATGATCTCCATACCGTGCCCGTTCGGGTCCGGGAAGTAGACCCCGCGCCCGCCGTCGTTGTGGTTGATCTCGCCCGGGTGCTTGCCGTGCGGGTCGGCGAAGTACGGGATGCCCGCCGCCTGGATCTTCTCGAACGCCGCGTCGAACTCCGCCTCCGAGATGAGGAACGCGTAGTGCTGCACGGTGATGGACTCCGCCGGGATGGTGGCGAAGTCCAGGGTGACCCCGTTCGCGGTGGACACCGGGACGAAGGGACCCCACTCGGGGCCGACTTCGAGGCCGAGGATGTGCGCCAGGAATTCGGCGGACTCCCGGTTGTCGCGGGAGTGGATGATCGTGTGGTTCAGCTGGACCGACATGGGTGAATGCCTCCGAAAGGCACGTCACGGCACCTCCATGCCTCACCCGGTCGGTGACCGACACGCGATGCCGTCTTCGTGATCCTAATCAGCCCGTCCGGGCGGAGTCCACCGATATCGCCGCATGCGGGCCGCCGGCCTCACGATCCGCCGTACACCTCCTTGACGTTGTCCCGCGCGGGGCGGCTCCGCCCGGCCGGGCCCGCGGCGAAGACCCGCAGCAGGTTCTCCGTCACCCGCGTGGTCAGCGCGCCGGCGCGCGCGTCCAGACCGTGGTTGGCGCCGCCGCGGCCGTCGCCCGACGCGTCGAGGGCCTCGACCCAGCGCATCGTGCCCGTCGCGAACACTCCCGCCCCGCCGGGCACGGTGTAGTAGGCCGAGTCCTGGTGGCTGGGCCGTCCCTCGCACACCACCGGGGAGTGGGCCAGGATCTCGATCGGGCGGGGCGTCGGGAAACCGGTGTTGACCTTGTCGTACTCGACGCCGACCAGGTGCGCGAAGCTGTCGCCGGCCTTGGCTCCCGTTCCCTCGAACAGCCAGTGGCCCGGGTTCGTGACCACGTACGGGGCGTCCACCGGGTACCCGTCGTAGATCACGCCGAGCAGGGAGCTCTCGGGGTCCGCCGCGGGTGGCGAGCGGAAGTCGACCGTGGCCGGGTGGCCCCGCTTGAAGCCGGGATCCTGGTCGTAGGAGGACTTGTAGCAGACGACCGTACGGTCCGGGCCCAGGTCCGAGGCCTCCAGCCTGATCCGGCGGAAGCAGCAGTTCGCACCCAGGAACGCGATGTTGGTGCCCGCGTCGCGGGCCGCGGTGAAGTGCGCGCGCTGTTCTGGCGACCAGTACTCGTCGTGACCGGGCGAGAGCACCGCCGACGCCCCTTCCAGCAGCCGCTTCTCCCGCGCCACATCGGTCGTCGTCGTGTACGCGAGGGGGATACCGAGCCGCTCCGCCAGCGCGACCAGGGGTGCTTCGTAGACGAGGAACAGCCCCGCGCCGTCGTCGTACTCGTACGGCCGGTCGAAGGTCACGGCGAGCGAACGCGAGGCGTAGCCTCCGCTCGGACCGTCGTAGCTGCCGTACCCGCCCCACCGGTTGTACGCCTGCCAGGTCGCCACCGCGTTGACGATCACCGTCCGGCCGGCCGTCGCCGCCGAGCGGACGGTGACCGGCACGAACCGCTGGCCCTCGCCGCCCTGCGCGTCGAGCCTCAGCAGGTAACAGCCCTCGGGCCAGCCCTTGGTGTCGACCGATGCGGTACGCGGCCACCGGGTCCGGACCATACGGGTCCCGGGCTCCACCGTGTGCTCCGGCTGGCGGACCCCGGGCAGCGCCTCCGAACGCCACACCAGACGAGCCCGGGCCCCGCCGTACCAGCCCATCCGGTAGGCGGAGACGGTGAACCGGGGCGCGGTGGTCGACACGTGCAGCCCGAAGGACTCGCCGGGCAGGACCGACACCCGGTCCGCGAAGCCCTCGATGGCGCGGGCCGGACCGGCCTTGGTCACGTGCCAGTCGGCGTTGCCGGGCCGGGCGTTCTCGGCGTGCACGTCGAACCCGGCCCCCGGCGCGGGCGCCGACGCGGAGCCGTCCGGCTTCGGCCCCCGGTCCGCCCCGGCCCCTTTCTGCGCGTCACCGTCACCGGTCCCGCAGCCGGCCACCGCGCCGATCCCGGCGACCGTGGCCGCCCCCGTCGCCATGGCGAGAAAACGCCGCCGGCCCGCACCCTCGGCGCCGCCGGTTATGTGCTCCTGATCCATGCGGGCACGTTATGCCACGCCCGCCGCCTCCCCGGCACCGCGTCGGA
The DNA here is from genome assembly GCF_052114405.1 of Streptomyces sp. M-16. Lineage (NCBI taxonomy): Bacteria > Bacillati > Actinomycetota > Actinomycetes > Kitasatosporales > Streptomycetaceae > Streptomyces > Streptomyces sp. M-16. Next base: position 7,014 of record NZ_JBFRER010000135.1, read on the forward strand.
CAAGCGTCCTGCGGACGGAGCGAGGAGTCGGAACGGGCTCCGGACGAGGATCGGTCCGGGGTCAGCCCGTGACGTGGAACTCGTTCCCGCCGACGTCGAGGAACTCGCCCGGTTCCCGGTCGTGGTGGGTGACCTCCAGCCGCAGTCTGTTCCGCCCCGCCTTCGGCGCCGCAGGCGGCCCCATCACCAGGGAGACCGCGCCRGCGGGTCTGCGGCGAAGCCGGACGCCCCAGTCGTGGGACTCGACCGCGTGCCAGTCGGCCCGGGACTGCCAGAAGGCCGGCTGCGTGCGGCGGTCCTCCTCGGCGATGTCGAGGCAGATCGCGACGAGCCCGGAGTCGGCGAGCACGCCGGGATGGCCGGGACGCAGCACGCAGAACTCGTTGCCCTCCGGATCGGCCAGTACGTCCCACGGGACGTCCCCCTGGCCGATGTCGACCCGCCTCGCACCGAGCGTGAGCAGCCGCGCCACCTCGGCCTCCCAGTCCGGCCCCCCGGCCAGGTCGAGGTGGAGCCGGTTCTTGCCCGTCTTCGGCGTTGCCGTCGGCACGAACCGCAGGCGCAGACCGTCCGTCCTGCCCCGCGTCGCCTCCTGCCAGAAGCGGTCCATGCGCGCGACATCCAGTGCGTCGATCACGATCCCGGTCAGCATTTCGTTCCCCCAAGCCGTCGAACCCGTCGCCTGCTCATTGTCGCCCCCGCCGCCACGTCCGACCGAAGACCTCACCCGATCAACCCACCCGATCAATCCACCCTGTCACCCCAGCCGTACCACCACCTCCTGGCTCGCTCCGGCGGCCGTCGTGAGGTTCCCGAACCGGAGCCGCAACTGCGGCCCCGTCACGGCCGACAGCAGGCTCGGCGGGCTCGACACCACCGCGACGACGGGCCGGCCCCAGACCACATCCAGCGCCTCCACCGCCCGGGCGGGGTCGGCGACGCACACCGTCGCGGTGCCGTCCTCCCGCTCCCGCACCGTGACCGAGCACGGAGCACTCGCCTCCAGCGGACCCGCCACCCCGGCCCGCCAGAAGTTGATGCCGGTGAAGCCGAGGGAGCCCACCGCCACCCCCTGGGCCGCCTCGTCGTTGGCGAGGACGGTCATCCAACCCGACGCGGCGGCCCGTGCCCCGGTCCGGTCCGCCCCGGCCCCCGGGAGCAGCTGGTAGGCGTAGCCGGCGCCCGCCGGGTCCGTGCCGTGGTCGTACCAGAGGGTGAGGTAGCGCCGGGTCAGCGCGGTGGTGGAACCGCCCCGGTTCACCTCGCTCCAGCGGCCGGTACGCGCCTCCCGCAGGGCCCCGAAGGTTCCCGGGCCGTGCAGAACGTACCCGCCGAAGCCCGCCAGATGCGCCCACCCCGGCTCGGACCACACCCCCGACCAGCCCTGCCCCGAAGGCTGAACGGCCCCGTTCACCGTCAGGGCGTGGCCGCCGGCCGCCCCCAGGTTGCGGTTGTCGACGACCGTCTCGACCACGACCCCGTCCGTGGCGCGGATCCCCGACCCCAGGCAGACCACGGTGTCGGCCAGGAAGAACCACGACTTCCGGGCCTCCAGGGTGCTGCCGAGACCGCGCAGGTGCTGGCCCACCGACGCGAACTCCCCATCGGTGCTCCCGCCCACCCACGCCACGTCGGGCCGTGGTGCGCCCCAGTCGCCGCCCGCGCCGTCGGCCAGGACCTTGCGCGCCACCGTGGTGCCGGGCAGCCGGTACGGATCGACGGTGGGCCAGAAGGCGTCCGAGTACTGGCCGTTGCCGTACGAGGAACCCCACCAGGCGAGCATTCCGCTGCCGGTGTGCCAGCCCCGCAGGTTCTCACCGTTTCCCGTCTCGTAGTGGGCGATGCGCCGCGAGGCCAGGGAGAGCGAGGCCGCCCAGCCGGGCCGCCGGTGGGTGGCCCGGTCCATCGAGGAGAACAGCCGGTGCCCGACGGGCTCGGGCAGCGCCGTCACCGAGGCGTCGGCTTCGAGTTCGGCCAGCGCCGCGAGCGAGGCCAGCCCGAGGCTGCGGTCGGCCGCCGGGGGACTGTAGTGGGCCCGCGCCGTCCACCCCTTCACCAGCCCCCGCCAGCGGATGCGTTCGGCCGGACTCGCCCCTTCGGCGAGCTGCAGGATCGCGGCCAGCAGCGCGTGCCCCCGGGTGTGGTCGTCCTGCTGGACCTGCCGTGCGTCCAGGGCGGCGATCCCCCTGCTGACCGCCCGCCCGGACACGCAGTCCATGGCCAGCCCGTTGAACAGGAAGGGTGCCCAGGCCCGCTCCACCGCGTCGAAGACGATCCGCGCCCCCGGATCCGTGACCTCCCAGGGGGTGCCCTTCAACAGCGCGAACAGCAGCCCCAGACCGCCCAGGAGCACCGCACCGTAGGTCCCCGTGTACGGCACCCAGGTGTGCTGGACGAACGACCCGTCGCGGTAGAGCCCGTCCCCGCGGGTGACGTACGGGAAGACCGGCGCGAGCGCCTCCCCGGCCAGGGCGATCTTCGCCGGATCCGCGCCCACCACCCCGCGCACGGCCAGGACCCGGCACAGGTCGACCCGGTTGGCCCCCGTGCTCGTCCCGCCGTAGGCGGCCACGGCGGAGTCCGGCACGAAGTGGTCCACCGCCGCGCAGAACGCGGCGAGCCGGTCCGGCGTCAACTCCCCGTACAGCAGCACGCACATGTCCAGCAGAGCCTGTGGCGCCCCGATCTGCCAGCAGAACCAATTGCCGTAGCGCACCTGGCCCGCGTGGTACACCTGCGCGTGCATCTGGTCGAGGCCGCCGAGCAGAGCCGACAGCAACGCCGCGTCCCCGGTGAGCCCGGTGCCCGGCCGGACATAGGCCTCCGCCATCGTCCGCAACCGGTAGTAGCTCTGCGCCATCTTCTCGGGATCCGTGGTGAACCCCAGATCGGGCCAGAGCGAACCGGGTGCCGGGGCCATCGCGGCGGCCCACCCCCGGGCCGTCTCCCCGAGCTCGGCCAGCCGTGAACGGAACGGCTCGGCGGTCGCCGGGAATCCGCCGCCCAGCACCAGGCGCCGCCAGGCCGCGCGCAGGGCGGCCCAGTCCACTGCCGCGGGTGTGGCCCCCACCCCTACGGCGGGTGCCCCCAGCAGCAGCGCGCCTCCGCCCGCCGCGGAGAGAAAGGTGCGCCGACTCCACACGTCCGTCATCGCATGCTCCTTTTCCGATCCCAACCGGCCCCGTCGGCCCGGTCTCCCGCCTTGGTTCGCCGTGACCCACCGTCACTCGACGTGCTCGCGGTAGCGGTCGATCACCTCCCGAAGCACCTCGGCGCCGTCGCGGGCCCACAGCCCCGGGTGGAAGATCTCCACCTCCACCGGCCCCCGGTAGCCGGCCGCGTCCGCCGTCTCCCGGAACCCCCGCAGGTCGACGCAGCCGTCTCCCAGTTGCCCCCGACCGAGCAGCACCCCCTCGGGGAGCGGGGTCACCCAGTCGGCCACCTGCACGGACACGATCCGCCCGCCCTCGCCGGCCCGCCGCAGGTCCGCCCCCAGCCGCTCGTCCCACCACACGTGGTAGGAGTCCGCCACCACACCCACCTGGTGCGCCGGATACCGTTCGGCGATGTCGAGGGCCTGGCCCAGGGTGGAGACCACGCAGCGGTCGGCCGCGAACATCGGATGCAGCGGCTCGATCCCCAGACGCACCCCGTGCCCGGAAGCCCAGGGCGCCAGCTCGTCCAGGACGCCGACGATCCTGCGCCGTGCCTCCACCAGGTCGCGCTCGCCCTCCGCCAGCCCGCCCGAGACCAGCACCAGCGTGTCCGCCCCCAGCGCGGCCGCCTCCTCGACCGCACGCCTGTTGTCAGCGAGCGCGACGGCCCGGCCGGCCCGGTCGGAGGCGGTGAAGAACCCGCCGCGGCACAGGGAGCTGACGCGCAGTCCGGAGCCGGCGACCAGCTTCGCCGTCTCCCGCACCCCGAAACGGCGTACGGGCTCCCGCCACAGCCCCACGGCGCCCACCCCGGCCTCGGCGCACCCGGCCACCAGCTCCGGMAGCGACCACTGCCGGACCGTCTCCTGGTTGAGGCTCAGCCGGTCCGGCGCCCCGGCCCCGTTCACGCGCCCGCTCCGTGCGCGGCGAGGAGCTCGCGCATCCTGTCGGTGGCCAGCTCCGGATCGGGGAACAGGCCCAGCAGGTCGGCCCGTTCGTACGCGGTCGCCAGGTGGGGGAGCGAACGGGCCGACTCGTGCCCGCCCAGGAGCGTGAAGTGCTCCTGGTACCCCGCGAGCCAGGCCAGCAGGACGATCCCCGTCTTGTAATGGCGGGTCGGCGGGGCGAACAGGTGCCGGGCCAGGGCCACCGTCGGATCCAGCAGTGCCCGGAATCCGGCAGGGTCCCCGAGGTCGAGGGCCTGGGCGGCGCGGGCGGCGATCGGAGCGATCGGGTCGAAGATCCCCAGCAGGGCGTCGCTGGCGAACTCCCCGTCCCCGGCGATCAGCTGCGGATAGTGATGGTCGTCACCGGTGTAGCAGCGCACGCCCGCCGGGAGCCGCCGTCTGAGGTCGCCCTCCCGCTCTGCGTCCAGCAGCGAGATCTTGATCCCGTCCACCCTCTCCGGGTACTCGGAAACGATCTTCAGTACGACGTCCGTCGCCTCGTCGAGGTCGTCGTGGCCCCAATAGCCCTTCAGCTCGGGGTCGAACATCGGTCCCAGCCAGTGCAGGACGACCGGACGGGTACTCTGCCGCAGGAGTCCGCCGTAGACCTCCAGATAGTCCTCGGGGGAGCGGGCCGCGGCGGCCAGGGCACGGGAGGCCATCAGGACGGCCCCCGCCCCACAGGACTCCACGTACGCGAGCTGCTCCTCGTACGCGGCGGTGATCGCCGCCAGGGGGTGCAGGCGCCCTGCGGGGAGCTGGTCGGTCCCGGCGCCGCAGACGATGCGGCCGCCCACGGTCCGGGCCTCGGCCGCCGATCGGCGGATCAGCTCCGCCGCGGCCGGCCAGTCCAGGCCCATGCCCCGCTGGGCGGTGTCCATCGCCTCGGCGACCCCGAGGCCCAGGGCCCACAGCCGGTGGCGGAAGGCGAGCGTGGCCTCCCAGTCGACCGCCGGGCCACCCGCCTCCGGTGTCGCTGCCGGGGCGGTGGCCACGTGCGCGGCGCAGTAGAGGACGCGGCTGCGGGCCGGGCCGCGGGTGAACGGCCCGAGCGGAACCCGCGACGGCCGGTGCAGACGGAACCCGCCGTCCGCCGAGGGGAGCCGGATCCCGTTCACAGCACGACCTCCGGCACCGGCAGCCTGCGGCCCTCCGCGCTGGAGCGCAGCCCGAGGCGGGCCAGTTGTACCCCGCGCGCACCCGCCAGCAGGTCCCACCGCCAGGGTTCGTCCCGCACGACGTGGCGCAGGAAGAGCTCCCACTGGGCCTTGAAGGCGTTGTCCGCCGGGCTGTTGTCCGGTACTTCCTGCCACTGCGCCCGGAACGGCTCGGTCTGTGCGAGATCCGGATTCCACACCGGTTTCGGGGTCGAGGCCCGGTGCTGGACCCGGCAGCCGCGCAGCCCCGCCACCGCCGACCCGTGCGTCCCGTCCACCTGGAACTCCACCAGCTCGTCGCGGTGGACCCGGACGGCCCAGGACGAGTTGATCTGGGCGACGGCCCCGCCCTCCAGCTCGAAGATGCCGTACGCGGCGTCGTCCGCCGTGGCCTCGTACGGTTTGCCGTCCTCGTCCCAGCGGCGGCCGATGTGGGTGCGGGTGAGGGCCTGTACCGAGCGGATCCGGCCGAACAGCTCGTGCAGCAGGTACTCCCAGTGCGGGAACATGTCGGTGACGATGCCTCCGCCGTCCTGCTCCCGGTAGTTCCACGAGGGCCGTTGCGCCGGCTGCAGGTCGCCTTCGAAGACCCAGTAGCCGAACTCGCCGCGCACGGACAGGACCCGGCCGAAGAACCCGCCCTCGATCAGCCGCCTCAGCTTCAGCAGGCCCGGGAGGAACAACTTGTCCTGCACCACGCCGTGCTTGACCCCCGCGGCCGCGGCGAGCCTGGCCAGCCCCAGCGAGGACTTGAAGGTCAGGGCCGTGGGTTTCTCGCAGTACACGTGCTTCCCGGCGGCGATGGCCTGACGGACCGCCGCCTCCCGGGCGGCGGTCACCTGGGCGTCGAAGTAGACCTCCACCTCCGGGTCGGCCAGTACGGCCGTCAGATCGGTGGAGACGTGCTCCAGGCCGTGCCGCTCGGCGATGGCCCGGAGGGCCGGCTCCCGGCGCCCCACCAGGACGGGCTCCGGCCACAGCACCGTCCCGTCCCCGAGGTCCAGCCCGCCCTGTTCCCGCAGGGCCAGCAGGGAGCGGACCAGATGCTGGCGGTACCCCATCCGCCCGGTCACGCCGTTCATCGCGATCCTGATCGTCCTGCGTTCCATGGTGTCCGCGTCCCCTCCGTGCCGGTCGTTCCTTCTCGATAGAAAGCGCTTTCTGTTCCATCAGGCTAGGGCCGCTCACCTCCACGACACAACACACGTTCGAGTGATGGAAAGCGCTTGCCCGATCGCTCAGAATGGAGATCCACACACCGGATGAGACGATGACCCGGACGAACGGCCGGGCCGAGGAGGAGGGGTTCGAGATGGCGGTGACTCTTGCCGAGGTCGCGGCGCGAGCGGGGGTGTCGTCCGCCACGGTCTCCCGCGTGCTCAACGGCGGATACCCGGTGGCCGGCGGCACCCGCACCCGTGTGGAGCAGGCCGTGGAGGAACTGGGCTACATCGCCAACGCCCCCGCCCGCGCGCTGGCCGCTGCCACCTCCGATCTGGTCGGCGTGCTCGTCCATGACGTCGCCGACAGCTTCTTCGGCATCCTCGCGGGCTCCCTGCAGAGCGCGCTCGATCCCGCCGGGCCCGGGGAGGCGCGAAGACTGGCCGTGGTCTGCAACACGGCGGGCGACCCGGCCGCCGAGACCGCCTACCTCGGGTTGCTGGAGGGCCAGCGGGCCGGCGGAGTCGTCCTCACGGGCGGGGCCGCCGAGGATCCGGACCACACCGCCGCGCTCGCCGCCCGCGTCTCCCGGATGGCGGCCGGAGGGACGCGCGTGGTCCTGTGCGGGCGCCCGCCGTTGCCGCTGCCCCCCGCCCTGCCCGTCGCCACCATCACGTTCGACGACCGAGGAGGTGCCTTCCGCCTCGCCGAGCACCTGACGACGCTCGGCCACCGGTACATCGCCTACCTGGCGGGCCCGCCGGGACTGAGCACCACCCGGGAGCGGCTCGCCGGCCACCGGGCCGCCCTGGGGCGGCACGATCCGGCCCGGTCCGACGCCTGCACCGCGCTCACCGTGCACGCCGGCTTCGAGCGCTCCGCGGGCTATGACGCCACCCGCGAACTGTTGCGCCGGGGAAGACCCTTCACCGCCGTGGCCGCCGCCAACGACACCGTCGCCACCGGCGCCGCCGCCGCCCTGCGCGAAGCGGGCCTGCGGATCCCCGAAGACGTGTCCGTCGCGGGCTTCGACGACCTGCCGTTCGCCACGGACACGGCTCCCGCCCTCACCACCGTCCGGGTACCGCTGCGCGAGGCGGGTGTGCTCGCGGCGCAGCTGGTGACCGGGCGCCGGGCCCTGCCGCCGGGGGGCATCACCACCCTGCCCACCGAACTCATGGTGCGGGGCTCCACCGCCCCGCCTCCGGCCGGACGGAGGAGACCGTGAGGTACGCCTTCTCCACGCTGGGCGTGCCCGGGACCTCCCTCGCCCGGAGCGCCCGGCTGGCAGCCGAGCACGGCTACGACGGCCTCGAACTGCGGGCCCACTCCGAGGAACCGCTGCATTCCGGGAGTCCTCACGCGGACCGGGCGGCCGGGCTGCGGGCCGTCACCCGGGCCGGGGTGAGAGTCCTCGCGGTGGCCGGGTACGCGAGGGTGGCGGCGGCCGGGGAGGACGGGCCRGTCCTCGCCGAGCTGCGGGACCTGGTCCGGCTCGCGGCCGATCTCGAAGCCCCGTACGTCCGGGTCTTCCCCGGTGGGGGTGATCTGCCCGAGGCCGAAGCCGACGCCCACGCCGTCCGCCGGCTGTGCGCGGCGGCCCCCTTCGCGGCCCGGCACGGAGTGCGGATCCTGCTGGAGACCCACGATTCGCACCGCACCGCGGCCGCCGCCGCCCGGGTGCTCGACGCCGTCGGGCATCCCGGCGCGGGCGCGTTGTGGGACGTGCTCCACACCTGGCTGGGCGGTGAGGCACCGGCCGAGTCGAGCCGGTTGCTGGGAGCCCACCTCGGCTACCTCCAGGTGAAGGACGTGGCGTCCGCGCGGGAGCTCACCCCGCTCGGGCTCGGCGCCGGAGTCCTGCCGCTGGCCGAGGCGGTGGCCCGGGCGCCGGCCGGGGGATGGCTGTGCTGGGAGTACGAGAGGCGCTGGTACCCCGAGGCCGCGGAACTGGCCCGAGGGCTCGCGGGAGGACGGGAGCACCTGGTGGGACTGGTGGCCGCGGCCGGTCAGGCGGAGTGGGCCAAACGGCCCGGGTCCACCGGGTAGCGGAAGCCGAGGCCGCGTGCGTACCTCTCCAGCTCCTCGACGGCGCTGGTCGCCAGCCGGTCCAGCTCACCGCCGAGCGATCCGGCGACGTGCGGGGTGAGCAGTACGTTCGGGAGGTTGAAGAGCGGCGAGGTGGGCGGCAGCACCTCGGGTTCGGTGTGGTCGAGCACGGCGTGCAGCCTCCCGGCGACCAGCTCCTCGGTCAGGGCCGCCGTGTCGACGAGCGCGCCCCGCGCCGTATTGACGAGGGTCGCGCCGTCCGGCATCAGGGCCAGCCGGGAGGCGTCGAGCAGATGGCGGGTCTGCGGGAGCGCCGGGGCGTGCAGGCTCACCACGTCACTGCGCCGCAGCAGTTCGTCCAGCGGGCAGAGTTCCCCGCCGAGAGCGGCGACCTCAGCGGCGTCGGCGTACGGATCGTGCACCAGGACCCGCAGGTCGAAGGGGCGCAGCAGCTCCAGCACCCGCCGTCCGATGAGGGAGGCGCCCACGAGCCCCACGGTGCGCCGGTAGTTGCCGATCTCCGGGTAGCGGCGCAGCAGGTCCACCGGCCCGCGCAGGGAGCGATAGGCGTGTGCGGACTCCAGCACCCGTTTGTTGGCGAACAGGATCGCGGCGAGCGTGTACTCGGCGACCGGTACCGCGTTGGCGGCGGCCGCGCTGGAGACCAGCAGTCCCCGCTCCCAGCAGGCCGCGGTCACATGGTGCTTGACGCTCCCGGCGGAGTGGACGACGGCTCGCAGCCGCGGCATCCGGCGCAGCGCCTCCTCGTCGAGCGGCGGGCAGCCCCAGCCGGTGAACAGCACCTCGGCACGGGCCAGCCGGCCGCGGAGCGACGGGTCGTCGTCCCGGGCGAAGTCGCTGACCAGCAGCTCGGGGTCGACTTCGGCGACCCGCAGCAGCTCCGGCAGGACCCGGCGGGTCAGCACGGCCTCACGGGTGGCGGGGCTCATGGCGAGCACCGTGGCGGGCCGGGAGGAGAGGTCGGGACGGGTCACTTGACGGCTCCTGCGGTGAGACCCGGGCGCCGGAAGCGCCGGTGGCGGGGGAAGGTCGGCGCGAGGGGGACACGAACAGGCCGGAGGCCGGGACTCACGGGATGGAGCCGCTCGTCGTGGAAGCCGTTGCGGATGGCCGCGCGAGCGAACAGGGAGATCGTCACAAAGCCCGGCAGCGGCTCGGGGAACGACACGTGCGCGGGGACACGGAGTTCACCCGCTCCGTCCTGTGGGTCGTCCATCGTCGCCATGTCGGGTGCGGCGCAGCCCTCGACCGCGTGGTCGGGGCGGGGGTGTCGAACCTGCGCGACATGGAGCGGCTCCTACGGGCGACCGCGTGCGGCGACGGGTGGGAGAACGCAGCCATCCTTTTGTGCGGGCCGCCGCCCGTCAAGAGCGAACGCGCGGGCCGATCAATACGATCACTTCGCGGTGGTCATGCCCGGACGTACAGGCGGGGGAGCGGTTCCAGGTGCCGGCGCGGGCCCTCGTCCCCGGCCGGCCGGTCCAGCAGCAGGTCCGCCGCCCGCGCGGCCCACCTCGTACATGGCTGGCGCCATCGCGTACGGCCGTACGTCGGCCAGCGCGGCCAGCTCGTCGGCGTAGGCGATCACGGCCAGGTCCTCCGTCACCCGCACGCCCCCGTGCCCGGAGCCTGGGGGCGAGCACGATGGCGTCGGTGTCGTTGTGGATCAGCGAGGCCGTCACCCCACCCGTCGTCACCGCGGCGCACAGCCGGTCCTGGGTCCGCGCGAGCCGGTCCGCCACCGACAGCCGGCCCGGCCCGGCCCGGCCCGGAACCCGGCCCGGAACCCGGCCCGGAACCCGGCCCGGAACCCGGCCCGGAACCCGGCCCGGAACCCGGCCCGGAACCCGGCCCGGAACCCGGCCCGGTTCCGGCGGCCGCCGCAGCGGCCACGGCACCCCCGCAGTCGGCGGCGCTCCGCTCGGCGCCCCGCCGGCGCCGGCTCCAGTCCGAACGCGGCCAGGGCCGCCTCGTACCCGGCCCGCAGCCGCGGCCCCGTCGGCGGCTTTCGGCCGGCCAGGGCGATGCGCCGGTGGCCCTGCTCCACCAGATGCCGTACCGCCCCGGCCGCGTGGTGCGCGTGGTCCGACCCCACCCGGTCGAGCGCCGACGCCGGATGCCCGGGTGGCGCCGACCGCTCCACCCGCAGCACCGGCACCGGCAGCTCCGCCGTCCACGCGCCCTCCCCGGGGGCCGGCACACCGGCGTGCCCGTTCGGGGCCAGCAGCAATCCGTCGGCCCCGGTCGACAGCAGCCGGTCCGCCCGTGTCGGGTCCTCGCCCGCAGCAGGTGGCGCGTCAGCGCCACGCCCACGGTCAGCCCCGCGCCGCGCGCCACGCCCACGGTCAGCCCCGCGCCCCGCGCCCCGCGCCGCGCGCCGCGCGCCCCGCGCCTCGACCGCCTCCCGCGCGCCCCGCAGGACGTCCGCGAAGCAGTACGTGGTCGTCGGCGCGACCATCCCGACCACCGGCCCCACACCCGTGCGGCAGCTTGCGGCCCCGCCCGTGCCGGGTCCCCGCCTCCGCACCCGGCTGATCACCCCGTGCGTCCGGTGGATCTCGCCCCGGGCGGCCATGGCCTCGACGTCGCGCCGCAGGGTCACGGGGGAGACCCCCCGTTCCCAGGCCGGCTCCGTCACCCGGATGCTGCCCCAGGCCCGCACGATCGCGAGCACCCGCGTCCCCCGCCGGTCCGCATGTGCCCGAACGTGGTCCCCTGAGGTCCGGTCGGCCGGGCGGTTCGGTGTTGCTCCGCTCCGTCGGTGCCCGTCATGACGGGCAAACGAAACGATCGATTCGATCGCTCGCGTCGACTCCCTCGGTCGGCCGAGGCCGTTCATGCGTCGGCGACCCGGGGGAGGCCTCGGGCCGGCGTCCTGGAGCTGCCCCGCCGGTCCGGTCCCCGGCCGTTCCGGCGTCACACGGTGTTCACGCCCGCCGGGCTCGAACGCCGGGGCCGGCACGGCCTCTTGTGCCTAGACTGCGAACCGATTGATTGATCATGTATCGGACGAGCGTGGAGGCAGAACCCGCATGCGTTATCTCCCCCTGGGCAGTTCCGGACTGAAGGTCTCCGCCGTCGGCCTCGGCTGCAACAACTTCGGTGGCCGTCTCGACGCCCAGGCCACCCGCTCCGTCGTCGACGCCGCCCTCGACGCGGGCATCACCCTCCTCGACACCGCCGACATCTACGGTGGCGCCGGCGGCTCCGAGACCCACCTCGGCCAGGCCCTCAAGGGCCGCCGGGACCAGGTGGTCCTGGCCACCAAGTTCGGCTACGACGGCGTCGACATGGGCTACGGGCCCGCCGCCGGATCCCGGGGCGGCCGCGCCTACATCCGGCGCGCCGTCGAGGAGTCCCTGCGCCGCCTGGACACCGACCACATCGACCTCTACCAGCTGCACAGCCCCGACCCGGCCACCCCCATCGCGGAAACCCTCGCCGCGCTCACCGAGCTCGTCACCGAGGGGAAGATCCGTTACATCGGGCACTCCAACCTTAGCGGGTGGCAGCTCGCCGAGGCCGCCCACGTGGCCCGCGAGACCGGCGCGGTCCCCTTCGTGTCGGCGCAGAACGAGTGGTCCCTGCTCCAGCGCTCCGCCGAGCGGGAACTGGTCCCGGCCGCCGTGCACTACGGCCTCGGTGTCCTGCCCTATTTCCCGCTGGCCAACGGCCTGCTCACCGGCAAGATCCGCAGGGGCGCCCCCGTCCCGGCCGGCTCCCGCCTGGAAGGGCGCGACTCCTACGTCACCGAGGAGCGTCTCGACACCGTCGAGGCCCTGGCGGCGATCGCGGAGAAGTACGGGCGCACCGTTCTGGAGCTCGCCATCGGCTGGCTCTCCGCCCGGCCCGGCTGCGCCTCCGTCATCGCCGGGGCCACCTCCGCCGAGCAGGTACGCGCCAACGCGGCGGTGGCCGACCGTCCGCTGGAGGACGGGCTGCTGGCCGAGATCGACGCCGTCGCGGGCCTCCCGGCCTGACGGCCGCGCCGTGCGCCGGCCCCGGATCACCCGGGTGCCCGGCGCGCGCCGCGGGCTCCCGCCCACCCCCTCCTGCACAGTGCCGGACAGAACGGGACCGCGACGGCGGCGGCCCGGCACCGGAGGGAACGGAGCCAAGGTGGACAGGGCCAGGCGGGACACGGCTGAGGCGGACACGGCTGAGGCCGACCGCGCTGCGGCGGACCCGGCCGGGCCGGCCGGGGCCGACGTGCACAGGGCCGAGGCCGCCAGGGCCGAGGCGACGGACATGGGACGGCGGACGCTCCTGGCGGCCCTCGGCGCGGCGGGGATGGCGACGGCGCCGGCGGCCACGGGCTTCGCCCCCGCCCCCGCCCCCGCCCCCGCCCCCGCCTCCGCCG